>DASRQK010000142.1:0-10060 GCA_035645875.1 Sphingobacteriaceae bacterium
TCGCAGGTCAGAACCGATCTGATTTCCAATCCCTCGACAGAAGAGCTCTCGATACGAGCAGCAATTTCCTCATCGATATCCTGATCGGCTGCTACCAATAACTCTTCAGTCAATGGATCATAAACATCGTGCAATGCTACACGGCCCAGAATTCTATCGTATAATGGTTCAATGATGTCCTCATTATCTTTCAATGCCGTCGTATAGACACCACGTAATCCACCACAATCCTCATCCACGACGATCATATCTTGAGCGACATCATGTAAACGACGTGTCAAGTAACCCGCATCGGCTGTTTTCAGCGCCGTATCCGCCAGACCTTTACGAGCCCCGTGGGTCGAGATAAAGTACTCGAGTACCGAAAGACCTTCTTTAAAGTTAGAAAGGATCGGGTTCTCGATAATTTCTCCACCTGAAGCACCAGATTTCTGAGGTTTAGCCATCAGTCCACGCATACCGCAAAGCTGACGAATCTGTTCCTTCGAACCCCTCGCACCTGAATCGAGCATCATAAACACCGGATTGAATCCTTGCTTGTCGTTGGACAAAATATCCATAACGTTAGCGGTCAATCGGTTATTGATCCGAGTCCAGATATCGATAATCTGATTATAACGCTCATTATTAGTAATGAATCCCATATTATAGTTATTCATTACTTCTTCGACTTCATTCGTAGCCTGTTGGATCAAGTCCACCTTCGCATCAGGGATATTCAAATCCTGAAGGTTAAAGGACAATCCTCCACGGAAGGCCATCTGGAATCCAATTTCCTTAATATCATCCAGGAATTGAGACGCACGACCCATCCCGGTATTTTTCACCACCTCCCCGATGCTATCACGCAGGGATTTTTTGGTCAATAGTTCATTGATAAATCCGGCTTCTTCTGGTACCACCTGATTGAACAACACACGACCTACCGTAGTTTCGATCATTTGGTTCACAAATTCACCTGTTTTGGTACGAACCCGAACCTTCACATTGATGTAGGCGTGAAGATCGACTTGTTGTTCGTTATAGGCAATGATCACCTCCTCAGCCGAGTAGAATGTCATTCCCTCACCTTTCATCACTCTTTCTTCGTCAGATCTACGGCCTTTGGTAATGTAATACAAACCTAAAACCATATCCTGTGAAGGCACTGTGATCGGTGTACCATTCGCTGGGTTCAAAATGTTATGAGAAGCCAACATCAAAATTTGGGCTTCCAAAATTGCGGCGTTGCCCAAAGGCAAGTGAACCGCCATCTGGTCACCGTCAAAGTCAGCGTTAAATGCCGTACAAACCAAAGGGTGTAATTGGATCGCTTTACCTTCCACCAAAGTAGGTTGGAACGCCTGGATACCTAAACGGTGCAATGTCGGCGCACGGTTCAACAGAACAGGGTGCCCCTTCAATACATTTTCCAAAATATCCCAAACCACCGGATCTTTTCGATCCACGATCTTCTTAGCAGATTTTACGGTCTTCACGATTCCCCGCTCGATCAGCTTACGAATGATAAATGGTTTATAAAGCTCGGCTGCCATATCTTTTGGCAATCCGCATTCATGTAATTTCAAGTTTGGACCAACGACGATCACCGAACGCGCAGAATAATCCACCCGTTTACCCAACAGGTTTTGACGGAAACGACCTTGTTTACCTTTCAAAATATCTGAAAGGGATTTGAGGGCACGATTACCTTCTGTTTTCACCGCATTGACTTTACGGGAGTTATCAAACAGGGAATCCACCGCTTCCTGAAGCATACGCTTCTCATTTCTCAAGATCACCTCAGGCGCTTTGATCTCCATTAATCGCTTTAAGCGATTGTTACGGATGATCACCCGACGATACAGATCGTTCAAGTCGGAAGTCGCAAAACGGCCACCTTCCAAAGGCACCAAAGGACGCAATTCAGGTGGAATAATGGGAACAATTTTCACAATCATCCACTCCGGACGGTTCTCGATGCGATCCCTGGATCCACGGAAGGCCTCTACCACTTGCAGACGCTTCAAAGCCTCGTTTTTACGTTGCTGTGACGTCTCGTTAGCGGCTTGGTGACGCAGGTCATAGGACAATTGATCCAAATCCAGACGACCTAATAAGTTCTCCAAAGCCTCTGCGCCCATTTTAGCGATGAACTTCTGCGGATCATTATCGTCCAAGAATTGATTTTCTTTCGGTAGGGTGTCCAGGACATCCAAGTATTCCTCCTCGGTCAGAAAATCCATGTACTGAATTCCATCCTCTTCCTTGATACCGGCTTGGATCACTACATAACGTTCGTAGTAGATGATCATATCCAGTTTTTTAGTCGGCAACCCTAATAGGTAACCGATCTTATTCGGAAGGGAACGGAAGTACCAGATGTGGGCGACAGGAACCACCAGACTGATGTGTCCCATGCGCTCACGGCGGACCTTCTTTTCGGTTACCTCTACCCCGCAACGATCACAGACAATCCCCTTGTAACGTATTCTTTTATATTTTCCGCAATGACACTCGTAATCTTTCACCGGACCAAAAATACGCTCGCAAAACAAACCGTCGCGTTCAGGCTTGTAGGTACGGTAATTGATCGTTTCCGGCTTGACTACCTCACCGCTGGAACGTTCCAAAATAGTTTCCGGAGACGCCAAGCTAATGGTGATCGAGGTGAAATTGCTCTTGATTTTGTTATCTCTTTTATAAGCCATATAATAATAACGATTACAGCTAACTAAGCCTGTTAAATTAATCCAATGTGATGTCTAAACCTAAACCGCGCAATTCATGAACCAATACATTGAATGATTCTGGAACCGACGGTGTCGGCAGATTATTCCCTTTGACGATGGCCTCATACGTTTTGGCCCTTCCGACCACGTCGTCGGATTTCACGGTCAGGATCTCTTGTAGAATATTCGAAGCACCGAAGGCCTCCAATGCCCACACCTCCATCTCTCCAAAACGCTGACCACCGAACTGGGCCTTACCACCTAATGGCTGTTGCGTAATCAAAGAGTATGGTCCGATAGAACGTGCGTGCATTTTATCATCGACCATGTGACCCAATTTCAACATATAAATAATACCCACAGTCGTAGGTTGGTCGAAACGCTCACCGGTCAATCCATTATACAGATAAGTCCTACCCGACGCTGGCAAACCTGCTTTAGCCACATATTCTTCCACTTCTTCCGGTTCGGCACCGTCAAAAATCGGCGTTGCAAATTTGATCCCCAACTTCTCTCCTGCCCAACCCAGCACAGTCTCATAGATCTGTCCCAAGTTCATTCGGGAAGGTACACCCAACGGATTCAGAATAATATCCATCGGTGTGCCGTCTTCCAGGAAAGGCATGTCTTCGTCCCGCACAATACGGGCGATAATCCCCTTGTTTCCGTGACGTCCGGCCATCTTATCACCCACTTTCAACTTACGCTTCTTGGCCACATAAACCTTCGCCATTTGGACAATGCCGGAAGGCAATTCATCACCCACACTGATCGCAAATTTATCGCGTTTATACGCACCCAATTCTTCGTTAACTTTAATGTTATAGAAGTGTAGGGCTTGTTTGATCATGTCGTTTTTCACATCATCGGTGGTCCAGCCAGTCGGATTGATATGATTAAACTCGAGCTCGTTCAATACCTTCAAGGTGAACTTCACGCCCTTAGCGATCAGTAGTTCTTTATACACATTGTATACACCCTGAGAAGTTTTGCCGTTGACAATCGTAAACAATTTCTCGATCAACCGATCTTTCAGCACCTTCAGTGCTTTTTCATGGTTGGTATCCAATTGCTCGAGCGCTTTTTTCTCCTCATCCTTGGTCATTTTCTTGGCACGAGCGAACAATTTCGTGTCCACCACCACACCATGAATAGACGGCGGAGTCTTGAAGGAAGCATCCTTCACATCTCCCGCTTTATCACCGAAGATCGCACGAAGCAATTTCTCTTCTGGTGAAGGGTCTGATTCTCCTTTCGGTGTAATTTTTCCGATTAGAATATCTCCTTCTCGCACTTCCGCTCCGACTCGAATGATTCCATTCTCATCCAAATCTTTGGTCGCTTCTTCCGAAACGTTAGGAATATCAGCGGTTAGCTCTTCTTCCCCACGCTTCGTATCACGCACCTCCAATTCAAACTCATCAATGTGCAGTGATGTAAAGATATCTTGGCTCACGACACGCTCAGAAATCACGATCGCATCCTCAAAGTTAAACCCTTGCCATGGCATAAAGGCTACTTTCAGGTTTCGGCCCAATGCCAATTCACCGTTCTGAGTGGCATATCCTTCACAAAGCACCTGACCTTTTTCCACTTTTTGACCCTTTTTAACAATAGGCTTCAAGTTAATGGTCGTGCTCTGGTTGGTTTTCTTAAATTTAATGAGGCGGTAAGTCTTCACATCATCGTCGAAGGATACCAGGCGTTGATCGTCGTTACGCTCGTAACGAATTTTGATCATCTCCGCGTCCACATACTCGACGACTCCTGTACCTTCCGCATTGATCAGCGTTCTCGAATCGCGTGCGACACGCCCTTCCAATCCAGTCCCCACGATGGGAGCCTCTGGACGTAATAAAGGAACGGCTTGACGCTGCATGTTGGATCCCATCAATGCACGGTTCGCATCATCGTGTTCCAAGAATGGGATCAATGAAGCAGCAATGGATGTAATCTGGTTTGGAGAAACATCCATCAAATCCAGCATTTCGGGCTCGATAATCGGGAAGTCACCATGGTACCTGGCTTTTACCTTCGGTGTGATAAAGTTACCTTTATCGTCGTATTCCGCGTTGGCCTGAGCGATGGTTTTACCATCCTCGTCCTCCGCAGATAAGTACACTACCGGCTCTTCCACCACTACGCGACCATTATCGATCTTGCGGTATGGGGTTTCGATAAAGCCCAGATTATTAATCTTCGCATGCACACAAAGGGATGAAATCAAACCGATATTCGGTCCCTCCGGTGTCTCAATCGTACACAAACGACCGTAGTGCGTATAGTGAACGTCACGAACCTCAAATCCGGCACGCTCCCGCGACAGACCGCCTGGCCCCAAAGCCGATAGACGACGCTTGTGCGTAATCTCCGCCAGTGGGTTCGTCTGATCCATAAACTGCGATAGCTGATTCGTTCCAAAGAAGGAATTAATCACCGAAGATAAAGTCCGGGCGTTAATTAAATCAGTGGGCGTAAACACCTCATTGTCCCGGATATTCATCCGCTCACGAATGGTACGTGCCATCCGAGAAAGTCCGACACCAAACTGAGAATACAATTGTTCCCCGACCGTACGAACACGACGGTTAGACAAGTGGTCAATGTCATCTACTTCTGCTTTGGCATTGATCAAATTGATCAAATACTTTACAATGGCGATGATGTCTTCACGGGTCAACACTTTCGTGTCCTCGGAAATATCCAATTTCAATTTGCGATTAATGCGGTATCGACCCACATCTCCCAAATCATAACGCTTATCCGAGAAGAACAATCGATCGATAATTCCTCGGGCCGTTTCCTCATCAGGTGGTTCAGCGTTTCTCAGTTGCCTGTAGATATGCTCCACAGCCTCTTTCTCTGAGTTAGAGGTGTCCTTTTGTAAGGTATTGTAGATAATGGAATAATCCGCATTGTTAGCCGCATCCTCTTTAGAAAGGATGATGGATTTTACACCGGCATCGATAATCATCTCGATGTGGTCTTCTTCCAAGATGGTTTCACGCTCTAAGATAATTTCATTTCGATCAATAGATACCACTTCACCGGTATCTTCATCGACGAAATCCTCGATCCATTTCTTCAGCACTCTGGCCGCCAAGCGACGACCCACATATTTTTTTAGTCCCGATTTACTCACCTTCACTTCATCAGCCAGCTCGAATAATTCAAGGATATCCTTATCCGAATCGTAGCCTATGGCTCTCAGTAGTGTGGTAACCGGGAACTTTTTCTTTCTATCAATATATGCGTACATGACGTTATTCACGTCAGTCGCAAATTCAATCCAAGACCCTTTGAAAGGAATAACTCGGGCTGAATATAATTTGGTACCGTTGGTGTGGCGGCTCTGTCCGAAAAACACACCAGGCGAACGGTGTAACTGTGAAACAATCACACGTTCTGCGCCATTGATCACAAAGGTACCTTTTGGGGTCATGTAGGGGATCGTACCGAGGTAAACATCTTGTACGATCGTTTCAAAATCCTCATGTTCCTCATCGTTACAAGACAGCTTCAGTTTGGCCTTAAGAGGCACGCTGTACGTCAAACCCCGTTCAATACATTCCTGTATGTCATACCGCGGCGGATCAATAAAATAATCCAAAAATTCGAGCAAGAAAATGTTTCTCGAATCTGCGATGGGGAAATTTTCTGAAAAAACCTTGAAGAGCCCTTCTTGGTGGCGATTGTCTGAAGTCGTTTCAAGTTGAAAGAACTCCCTGAAAGACTGCAACTGTACATCCAGAAAATCAGGATAATCAATGACCTTTTTGCTGGTTGCAAAATTGACTCTTTCTTGTTGAATTTTGTTATTTGCCAAGGGAATAAGAATTTTAGTTTAATTAAACTGACCTATGGTGCCGTTTTATTACCGAGACAACGGTAAGCAGTACGTCACATACTGTGTAGTCAAGCATTATAAATAGGAATAGACTCTGACGAAAAACGCCAGAGTCTAAACCCTAAAGGGCTTTTGATATGATCAAATTAATTGATCTCAACAACAGCTCCTGCTTCTTCTAGTTGCTTTTTCAAAGCTTCCGCTTCGTCTTTAGCTACACCAGATTTGATTTCTTTTGGAGCATTGTCTACCAAGTCTTTTGATTCTTTCAAGCCAAGGCCTGTCAAATCTTTAACCAATTTAACTACTGCCAATTTCTGGCCACCAGCTTCTTTCAAGATTACATCAAAAGATGTTTTCTCTTCAGCTGCTGCAGGTGCATCACCACCAGCTGCTCCACCTGCAACTGCTACTGCTGCTGCCGCTGGCTCAATACCATACTCATCCTTAAGGATTTGAGCTAACTCGTTAACTTCTTTTACTGTCAAGTTTACCAACTGCTCAGCAAACGCTTTTAAATCTGCCATTTTATTTAGAATTACTAATTTACGTTATATAACTTTTGTTAATTTACCTGCGGTTTTCAGAGGCCCGCAATTACTCACCTCTTTCCTGTAAAGTTTTAACCAAACCTGCAATCGTGCTGCCACCTGACTGAAGCGCAGAAACCACATTCTTCGCAGGAGATTGCAACAATCCGATAATATCGCCGATAAGCTCATCCTTCGACTTAAGCTTGGTCAACATATCTAATTGATTATCTCCAATAAAGACTGCAGCATCAATATATGCTCCCTTCAATACTGGTTTATCGCCACCTTTGCGAAGATCTTTGATCAAGCGAGCGGGTGCATTACCTTTCTCCGAGAAGAACAAAGTAGATGACCCCTTCAATACACTATTGATTTCTTCGGACTCGATGCCGGCTTCCTCTAGTGCTTTCTTGATTAAGGTGTTCTTCGCTACCTTGACGGCAATATCTGCTTCAAAGCATTTGCGACGAATCACATTGACCTTCTCAACGGTCAAATCAGCAGTATCGGTAATGTAGAAATTACCATAAGATTTAATCTGTTCGGTTAAAGCCTGTACGACTTCAAATTTATCCTCTTTTCTCATGATTAAACTCCCGCTACTGATTTAGTTTCAACCTTAATACTTGGACTCATGGTCGATGACATGTAGATACTTCTAAAGTAAGTACCTTTAGCTGCAGAAGGTTTTAACTTAGAGATCGTCTGTAAAATTTCCAGCGCATTCTCATAAATTTTATCTGCAGGGAAAGACACTTTACCCACTGAAGTATGGATGATACCTGTCTTATCGACCTTGAAATCAATCTTACCACCCTTGACATCAGCTACTGCTTTTCCTACATCAGGAGTAACAGTTCCGGTCTTTGGATTCGGCATCAGGTTACGCGGACCTAAAATACGGCCCAATCTACCTACCTTAGCCATCACACTGGGCATGGTAATTATGATATCAACGTCAGTCCATCCTCCCTCAATCTTGCTGATGTAATCGTCCAATCCCACGTGGTCGGCACCCGCAGCTCTCGCCTCTTCCTCCTTATCTGGAGTACAAAGAACCAGAACACGCACGGTTTTACCTGTACCATGTGGCAATGTAGCGATTCCACGAACCATTTGATTCGCTTTACGTGGATCTACGCCTAGACGTACATCAATATCCACAGAAGCATCAAATTTGGAGGCGGAAACTTCCTTAACCAGGGCTGCTGCCTCTGCTAAAGAATACGACCGACCAGCCTCGATCTTGGATAGTGCCGCTTTTTGATTTTTTGTTAATCTAGCCACTTTCTTAAACTGATTTTCGTTAAATTAATTGTTCCAAGGCGCTTCGCCGCTCACAGTAATGCCCATACTACGTGCAGTACCAGCTACCATTCGCATAGCTGATTCTACGGTAAAAGCATTCAAATCTACCATCTTATCCTTAGCGATAGCCTCTACCTGTTCCCAGGTCACTTTGGCTACTTTCTTACGGTTTGGCTCACCAGAACCACCTTTTACGCCAGAAATCTCCACCAATTGGATCGCAACCGGAGGAGTTTTAATGATAAAATCAAAAGACTTGTCACTGTACACCGTGATCACCACAGGTAAAACTTTACCAGCTTTATCTTGGGTACGAGCATTGAACTGTTTGCAAAACTCCATAATATTCACACCCTTAGCACCTAGAGCAGGTCCTACTGGTGGGGATGGATTCGCAGCGCCGCCTTTAACTTGTAATTTTACTAACGCACTGACTTCTTTTGCCATGTTCGATTTTGATTATATTAATTAAATGTTTGTTAGTAAGTTGGAAGCAGATAACGTAACATTTAGATTTTGAGAATACACACTTTTATCACAAAATGCACCCCAAAATGGAGTGCAAAGGTATGAATACTAATTCACACTACAAAATTATCTTGCAAAAAAGAAAAATTACTCCTTCTCTACTTGCATATAGTTTAGCTCCAATGGCGTTTTCCTTCCGAAAACTTTCACCATCACTTTGAGCTTTTTCTTTTCCTCATTCACTTCCTCAATCTCACCGGTAAAGCCATTAAATGGACCATCATTCACTTTCACGCTTTCACCTACGTAATAAGGAACATTAATCATTTCACCTTGTTCGGCCATCTCATCCACTTTACCCAGGATTCGATTCACCTCAGATTGACGCATAGGAGTCGGAACACCATCCTTATCCCCAAGGAAACCAATTACACTGTTAATACCTTTAATGATGTGCTCCAATTCCCCATCCAATGCAGCTTCCAGCAAAACATAGCCCGGATAATAATTTCGCTCCTTAGCTACTTTTTTACCATCACGCATCTGATAGTACTTTTCCATAGGAATAAGAACTTGAGGCACGAGATGGTTAATGCCCAAGCGGTTGATCTCAGACTCAATGTACTGCTTCACTTTCTTTTCCTTGCCGCTCACTGCCCGCACTACATACCATTTTAACTCTAACTCTGCCATATATCCTGTTCTTCCTGCGAAAAAATTAAAAAAATTAGGCTCCTATACTATAAAACAATTCCAGCAAATTACTGGATGCTTTATCCATGGCGAAAATCACCAAGGCGATGATGAGCGAAGCAACCAAAACGACTACGGCCGAGTTTTGCAACATCGCCCAAGTAGGCCAAGTCACTTTCTCGGTCATTTCTACGTAAGATTCTTTAAAAAACTGAAGTACGTTTGCCATCTACTATTTTGTTTTGCACGGGTGCAAGGATTCGAACCCTGATCAAAGGTTTTGAAGACCTCTATTCTACCATTGAACTACACCCGTGTGTCATCTAAACTCTAACCTGTAGACTTTAGATAGGATTAGCTAACCGGATTCACACCGATTAGCTAATCCTTATAAATTACGATCAGTAAAGATCGAAACTGGTCTACTATTAATTGACGATCTCAGTAACCTGACCCGCACCAACTGTACGTCCACCCTCACGGATAGCGAAACGCAAACC
>DASRQK010000143.1:0-7470 GCA_035645875.1 Sphingobacteriaceae bacterium
CCGGGAATTTTTCTCGGACAACCCTGGCATTACCGCTACGGATAATTTCGCCAAAATGGTCTATGCCCGAAAACTAAACGAAGGCACTGATTTTACGGTGGATAGGAAATTGGGTTTTATTTCATTACGAATGCCGTTAAGGGGGGATCAGGTGTTGGCTGTAGCCTACCGTTATACGGCGAATGGTCGCGAATATCAAGTAGGAGAGCTATCGACCGACGTGCCGGTAACGCCTTCCAATCCCCAGATGTTGTACGCCAAGTTGCTGAAGAATGAGATCTTGAAAACCCAGTTGCCGACTTGGGACCTCATGATGAAGAACATCTATTCGATCGGCGCATATAATGTCGGCGCTCATAATTTCAAATTTCAGATTTATCGCGTGGAGGATGAAAGTGGTGTAGAGCGACCAGTCATGGTGGAGGGTGAGCAAACTCAAAATAAATTATGGTTGCAATTAACCGGTTTGGATCGGTTGAATCCTCAACAAGCGCAGCAACCTGATGGTTTCTTTGACTTTCTGCCCGGTTTGACCATTGATCCGGAGCTCGGGAGAATCATGTTTCCGGTTATTGAGCCATTTGGAAAAGATTTGGCCGCTCAGTTTTTACCCACTGAGGATGCATTAAAGGAAAAATATACGTTTCAGGCACTTTACGACACCACAAAAACTTTAGCGCAACAGCTTTACCCAAATAAGAACCGCTACCTATTTAAAGGCTCCTATCAGTCTGATGCCGGCACCGAGTTTCAACTTGGTGCTATCAACGTGCCTCATGGGTCCGTACAGGTATTGGCTGGGAATATGGTGTTGCAGGAAGGTGTGGATTACATGGTCGATTATTATATCGGACGTGTTCGAATTTTGAATCAGGCTTTGTTACATTCAGGACAACCCATTCGGATCAAAATGGAAAACAGTAACCTTTTTGGTTTGCAACAAAGGACGGTGATGGGTGGTCGATTAGATTTCTTGGCCAATGACCGTCTGCAGATTGGGGGAACTTTGATGCGTTTATCTGAACGTCCTTTGAGCCAAAAAGTAATCATTGGGGAAGAGCCGGTTTCCAACACCATGTGGGGTTTTGATGTAAACTACAATACGCCCTCTCGCTGGTTAACACGGATGGTCGACAAGATTCCTTTTATAGACACGAAGGAGGATTCCTATTTTTCATTTTATGGAGAATTTGCCCAGCTCAATCCGGGAGCTGCAAGTGCGCTGAATTTTGCGGGAAGTCGGCACGGAACGTCGTATATTGACGATTTTGAGAATAGTCGCTCGTATATTGATTTAAAGGGTGCGCATGGTTGGCAGATTTCAGGAACGCCTCAGCTATTCCCTGAACACGATTTAGTCAATGATTTAGCGTACGGATATAACCGAGCCTTATTGGCTTTTTATAATATTGACCCGCTTTTTTACAGACCGAATTCCAGGTTAAGGCCTTCTCATATAGATAATCAGGAATTGTCCCAGCATCGGGTACGGGAGGTGTTGGAACAAGAGGTTTTTCCTTTCAAAGAGCCTCCAACCGGACTACCCATGTATTTGTCGACCTTGGATCTCGCTTATTATCCTACGCAGAGAGGGCCATACAATTATACGACGACCGGGGTGAATCCGGACGGTACGCTGAGTCGGCCCGAGGATCGATGGGGTGGTATTTTTCGCCCGATCGAAACCCAGGATTTTGAATCCCAAAACGTAGAGTTTATCGAAATTTGGATGATGGATCCTTTCTTGACAAATCCGGGATCCGATGGGGGTGATTTATATTTCAATTTAGGGAATATTTCGGAAGATATTCTAAAAGATGGGCGCAAATCACTGGAAAATGGGATGTCACCTACAGGAGATCTGTCCAATATTGATGAAACTGCTTGGGGGCGGGTGCCGCGCCGGCAGCCCGTAGTGCAAGCGTTTGACAATGATCCGGCCGCCCGAGCTTTACAGGATATTGGAATAGATGGCCTGGGTGATCAGGATGAACGTTCTTTCTTCAGCACTTTTTTAGATCAAATACGTGGTGTTCTGAATCCCACCACCTATCAGGAATTGGCCAATGATCCATCGGGCGATAATTTTGTGTTTTACAGGGGGTCACAGTTAGACGCTGCACGCGCCGGAATTCTAAAACGTTACGAGCGAATAAATGGTTTAGAGGGCAATGCACGCACACCTGAACAGTCTCAGGATGAGCTGGCGATCGAAACCTCGGCTACGACATTGGTACCTGATGGCGAGGATATCAATCGCGATAACACCATGAATGAGGCCGAAGAATATTTTCAATATAGGCTCAGTCTCAGGCCAGATCAAATGACTATTGGGAAAAACTATATTTCTGATATTCACGAGGCAGAGGTGGACTTGCCGAATGGTCGCCGGGAAAAAGTCAAGTGGTATCAAATGCGGATCCCATTAGTCGATGGGGAATCAATAGGGAATATCCAGGATTTTAAATCCATTCGTTTCATGCGCATGTTCATGACTGGATTCACGGATACGACGGTGTTACGTATGGCTCAATTGCAGCTCGTCAGGGGCGAGTGGAGAAGGTATAATCCCGAAAATAACGTTGCGAAAATCATAACAGACCCGCAAATGGGGCTGGTCGGTCCGGATCAATCTACGTTAATGGTTTCCGCCGTTAATATTGAACAAAATGGTAACCGTCAACCTATCCCTTACGTGGTGCCACCGGGTATCGAGCGGCAATTGGATTATGGGAATATGAATTACAACATTCAGCTAAACGAGCAATCCCTATCCTTAGAGGTGAAGAATTTGGGAGATGGATACGGACAGGCTGCTTATCGTACGGCAATGAATGATTTTAGGGCCTATGGTAAATTGGAGATGTTTGTACATGCCGAGGCGCTCCCTCCTGCAGCGACAGGATATACAGATCTGCGAGACGACGATATTTGGGCTTTTGTACGGGTGGGGACGGATGATCAGTTTAACTATTACCAGTATGAGATTCCATTAAAAGTCACCTTGCCGGGAACGAATGATCCCGAATTAATCTGGCCGGAAGAAAACCGGCTGGCTGTGGAGTTGGGCCTATTTCAGGCGGCGAAGGTAGCGCGGAATAATGCACGCAAAGACGGCATGCCTTGGCCATTGGACGAGCCTTTCACATTCGGGGATCCACAAGGCCGTGGCCGTGTCGTAATCGTGGGACAGCCCGATATCAGTAAGGTGCGTTTCTACATGCTTGGTGTATTGAACCCGATGAAAACATCAGGTAGTCCGCGCGATGAGGATGGAAATCCGAAGTCAGCTACGGTTTGGTTCAATGAACTTCGATTAACCGAATTTGATAGGAAGGGGGGGTGGGCCGCTACTGCACGATTGGAGGCTAAATTGGCAGACTTTGCTAATATTGCTGTTTCTGGGCGAAAAAGCACGGTAGGATTTGGTTCCTTGGATCAACGAATTGGCGCCTTGGATCGAAGTGAAGATCTGTATTTTGACATTGTGACCAATGCTGAATTTGGTAAATTCTTCCGTTCAGACGTGGGAATTCGCATACCCTTCTATTATAGTTACACCAATCAAAGACATACCCCCGAGTACAATCCGCTGATGCCTGATATGGAAATGAATAGTGCATTGGCAAACTTGAGTAGAAATCAACAGGATTCCCTTTTGCGGGTAACCCAAGACTATACCACCCGGAAGAGTTACAGCTTTAATAATGTCCGGAAAATTCGGACCAATATGGAAAAGCCAGTGCGTCCTTGGGATGTGGAAAATTGGAGCGCGACCTATTCCTTCTCAGAACATTATCATCGGGATCACTTGACTGAGGTGGCCTTGCAGCAGCATTATCGAGCTGCCCTGGATTATTCCTTTTCCGGGATGAATCAGAATTATATTGAACCATTTAAAAACTGGATTAAAACGGATTACCTAGCATTGCTAAGGGATTTTAATTTCAATCTGATGCCTTCACTACTGCATTTTAGGGTGGATGTGAATCGGATTTATAATGAAAACACCCTAAGGCAGAATTCTCCGGATAATTACCTCCCAATGATGGGGTCACTCTATCATAAAAACTTTAATTTCAATAGAATTTACGGCATTAGCTGGAATTTGACCCGAAATTTAAAGATGGACTTTAACGCGACCAATTATGCCATTGTGGATGAACCAGAAGGTCGATTAAACGGCTTGCAACGTGACACGTTATGGGAGAATTTTTGGAGATTGGGCCGTACTACAGACTATAATCACCAACTAAATCTGACCTACACTTTGCCCACCAATCGCATTCCAGGTTTAGATTGGGTACAGGTCGATACGCGCTATGGCGCACAGTTTAATTGGCAGACCGAACCGCGTTTCTCCCAGTTAACTCCCGATATGAGCTTAGGTAATAGCATTCAAAATGCGAGAACCATACAGATAAACCCTCGACTCAGTTTGATGAGTTTGTACCAAAAGTTTGGATTTATTCGGAACAATACCGGTCCGGCGGCGTCCAATGGATTGACTTCCTTTGTGGTTGGATTATTGACAAGTGTTAAGGATATTAATGGAGCGTATACCCGAACCGAAAGCACGCTATTACCGGGATATTTGCCTGAAACCAATATGTTAGGGTATGATTTCGATCATCGTGCGCCGGGCTGGCGGTTCCTTTTAGGGTCTCAAAGGGATATTCGCCAAGCCGCAGCTGCACATGGTTGGATTACTCAGGACACCTTGCAGAATCAATTATATTTAACCGCTCAAACGGAAGACCTTTCACTGCGCGCTATGGTAGAACCCGTGCGAGGGCTGATGATTGACCTTTCTGGCACACGTTTATATAGCGAGAATTATTCGACAAGTTTTAAATATGATGCACAATCCGGTCGATTCGTGAGCACGACACCGTTTACCAATGGCATGTTCAGTATTTCGACGGTCAGTGTGGGGACGGCCTTTAAAGATCATGATGTTTTGTACAAGCAGTTTGAAGCGGTGAAACAAGAAATTTCCACAGCATTAGGTGCCCAAAATCCGAATTCAGTCGGGCTGGTGGATGGCTATGCGGTCGGATATGGTAAAAACGCGCAAGATGTTTTGGTCAAAGCATTTCTTCAAGTCTTTTCGGGTCAAGGTGAAAATGGATCTTCCAGCTCCACATTTCCGCGTGTTCCGCTGCCAAACTGGAGACTATCGTATTCTGGCCTGAGTGACCTGCCATTCTTGAGTGACCTGATAACTTCCATGACGATTTCTCATGGCTATCATAATCAATATACCATATCTGGATTTCAATCTTCAGCCCTGTTCGAAGAGACGAATAATTTCCCATCCAAACTGGACGCAAATGGAAACTTTTTACCTCAGTATCAATTCCAACAGATCTCTTTATTTGAACAATTCGCGCCTCTGATCGGGGTAGACATGCGTTTCCGCAATGGGCTCACCACGAATGCGGAATACCGCAGAGCCAGAACCCTTCATTTAAGTCTGCAGAATAGTCAATTATCCATGTTAAGTGACCGTGCCTTTGTGATGGGCCTGGGTTATCGATCCGCAGGTTTCCGCTTTCCCTTTGGTTGGTTTGAATGGGCAAACTTAAGTAACGACTTGAATTTCCGTTTAGAAATGGCGATTAATGATCTAAAAACAGTGGTATATCGCGAAGATGTAGACGCGGCGGAAGTCTCTGCAGGTAACAAAAGCGTGTCTTTCCGTCCATCCGTGGATTATGTCCTGAATCAACGCTTTAACGTCCGGTTGTTTTACGATACGAATTCCGTTAGACCATACACATCTCAAACTTTTGCCACTTCTTATACGAATTTCGGCTTCACCCTGCGCGTAATGTTGCAATAATTTATTAGTTTAGGCTCCTATAAACTTCATTAAATTATGAATCAACGTTATTACTCACTAGACGTTTTTCGCGGAGCCACTGTCGCTCTGATGATACTAGTGAATAACCCCGGTACCTGGTCCCATATGTTTGGCCCATTAAAACATGCGCCTTGGCATGGAGTGACGCCCACCGATTTAGTGTTTCCTTTCTTTTTATTTGCCGTGGGAAATGCAATGGCTTTTGTTATGCCTCGTCTAGAAGCTGCCGGTCAGGTCGTTTTTTGGCGCAAGGTAATTAAACGATCTTTACTGATATTTTTAATTGGTCTGGCCTTGAATTGGTGGCCTTTTGTGCAATGGCGTGGAGAGGAATTGGTCTTTCGTCATTGGGTAAATCCTGATAATCCCGACCGTGGAGTGCGGATTTTTGGGGTATTACAGCGCATCGCTGTAGCGTATTTCTTCGCCAGTATCTTGGTGTATTATGTAAAGGGCAAGAAATTGATTTGGTCCTCCATGGGGATATTGACCCTCTATTGGGCTTTATGTTACGCTTTTGGAGCTCCTGGAGACCCCTATAGCCTATCGGGTTGGTTTGGAACCGAAATCGATAAGCAAATTATCGGTGTCGCCCATATGTATAAGGGTGAGGGTGTTCCTTTTGATCCTGAAGGCATTATGAGTGCTATGCCCTCTGTCATTCAAGTTGTATTTGGATATTTGGCGGGCCATTATATTCGAGCAGCCGGGGTGGTTGATTGGATATGGACTCGATTTAATAGGGCTTTAAATTCAATAAATACAGCCGTTGGTTCAGCATCAGGCTCAGAAACTTCAGCCTCCGACCAGGTCAAGCAACAGCGTACGCTTCGCATGCTCAGTGGTTTTTTGGTCATCGGCATACTAACCACCCTGATCGGGTTGGCCTGGGGATTGGTCTTTCCGATTAATAAAAAGATTTGGACCAGCTCCTATGTATTCTACACCACAGGGTTAGCCATGCTTAGCATAGGTGTGATGATCTGGTACATTGAAGTGCTTGGGATCAAAAATTGGTTCACGCGGTTCTTCGATGTGTTCGGTAAAAATCCATTATTCATCTTTGTCCTCAGTGGATTGTTGCCAAAGACACTCGCGCTTGTACGTTGGCAGGCTGGGACCAATGCCGATGGATATCCTATTTACACGTCCCCACTTCGCTGGTTTTACGCAGAAGTCTGCGCCAAAGTTCCGGGACCGCCCGAATACGGATCTTTTGTCTATGCCCTGTGTTTTTTAACCCTATGTTGGAGCATTGCCTATGTGTTGGACAAAAACAAAATCTATATCAAGGTTTAAAAAACCACCGGCTTATTGTTTACTAACAATCAAATCCTTATCTTTGCACCCGATATATATTTTTTTTAAAGCTTTAATATTATTCAAGTAATGTATTTAAGTAAAGAGTACAAAGCGGACATTTTCGCTGAATTCGGTGGCGGAGCTACTAACACAGGATCTGCAGAAGGGCAGATTGCTTTATTCACCAAAAGGATTGCTCATTTAACGGAGCACCTTAAAAAAAACAGAAAAGATTTTTCAACACAACGTTCCTTGCAAATGCTTGTAGGTAAGCGTCGTGCCCTGTTGGCTTATCTGTACAA
>DASRQK010000144.1:0-5312 GCA_035645875.1 Sphingobacteriaceae bacterium
TTAAAATAGATTATGGGAAAAGGTATTAACCCTGTTCTGCAAAAAGGTCTGGATGAGATCTTGGCAGGAAATCGCGAGTGGATGAATATGGTGGCCACAGACGAAACTGGACGGCTTAAACAGCTGGCAGCAGGTCAACACCCTGAAATTCTGTGGATCGGATGTTCGGATAGTCGGGTTCCGGCGAATCAAATCACTGGTACTTTACCGGGAGAGGTTTTCGTTCATCGGAATATTGCGAATATATGCTGCCACTCGGATATGAATATGCTGAGTGTGTTAGACTACGCGGTGAATGTCTTGAGGGTGAAACACATCATTGTGGCAGGTCATTATGGCTGTGGGGGTGTGGAGGCGGCTTTGAGTCGGAGACAACACGGCATTATCGATAATTGGCTCAGTCACATTAAGGATGTTTATCGCTTACACCAGGAGGAAATCGAGTCGATTACGAACAAGAAGAAGCGCTTGGACCGCATGGTGGAATTGAACGTGGCGGAACAGGTCTTTAATCTCTGTACGACCAGCATCATTCAGAATGCTTGGGGTGAGCGGAATGACTTGGCTGTACATGGGATGGTGATCGTCACAGGCACGGGAGAATTGGTGGAGCTCGGGATTACCTTTACGGGGCCGCAGGATTTGGGAAAAGTGTTCTCATTCCGAAAGAATAGACAGTAGGGCCAATGCATTTATTTACTTCATTAAATTCATTTTGATTGTCGACAAATAATTCCTAATTTGTAATCGTTAATGTAGATAACAAACCAATTAGCTATTCATACCTTATGAGCACGGAAGTATTCAAGATTGGGGTGCTGAAAGAACCTCAACATGATCCCCGCGTATCGGTGACACCCGAAACGACAGCTGCCTATGCGAAGCTGAATGTAAAGATTTTGATAGAAAAGGGGGCTGGGGAACGTTCCTTTTTGAGCGATGAATCCTATAAACAACAAGGTGCAGACGTGTTGGATCGGTCCGAAGTGCTGGCGCAAAGCGATTTGATTTTGGCGATTAACCGGCCGGATTTGAATTCCATTCCGAAAGATTTGGGTTCCAAGACTTGGATCGGGATGTATCAGGCATTTTTTGTTCCAGAAGTGATGCAAGAATGGGCTGCAGCCGGCCAGCGTCTCTTCAGCATGGATGCGTTGCCGCGAACCACGCGCGCACAGTCCATGGATGTTTTAAGTTCGCAGGCCAATATTGCCGGTTACAAAGCGGTTTTATTGGCTGCTACTGAATATCCACGTTATTTTCCGATGTTTATGACCGCGGCCGGAAGCATTCCTCCTGCTAAGGTCCTGATTTTGGGAGCGGGGGTTGCCGGCCTGCAAGCGATCGCTACAGCGCGAAGATTGGGAGCGGTCGTGGAGGTCTTCGATACCCGCCCGGCGGTGAAGGAAGAGGTGATGAGCCTCGGAGCGAAGTTCGTCGAGGTAGAAGGCGCTGCGGACGCCAGTCAATCTGGCGGGTATGCGGTAGAACAGGATGAGGCATTTCAGGAACGTCAAAAGGCCAAAATAGCCGAACACGCAGCCAAATCCGACATCATCATCACCACCGCGCAAATCCCCGGTCGCAAGGCGCCCATATTGATCACGAAGGAAATGATCGATCAGATGCGGGCTGGGTCCATTATTATTGATCTGGCATCCGCTACGGGTGGCAATACGGAATTGACCCAAGATCAGCAAACGTTGAATACATCGAATGGGGTTCGGATTATTGGAAATTCCATGCTGTATAATTTAGCTCCCGCAGACGCCAGTAAACTTTACGCCAAGAATATCCAGAACTTTTTAAAACTTCTGCTCGATCAGGAGGGTGGTTTTCAAATCGATTTTCAAGACGACTTAGTGAAAGGATGTTGCATCACGCATGAAGGGAAGATCGTGCATGAACGAATGAAAAACGAAGCGCCAGCCTAATCAAGAACCAATTTTTTTAACTAAGTACAAACCGAACGAAGAACCAGCCTAACTAAGGAATTATCATGGAACAAGTATTCGAATTTATCCAAACTCATTACGATATGATTACCATCGTGATCCTATCTATATTTCTTGGAATTGAGGTGATCAGTCACGTGCCATCTGTATTGCATACGCCGCTCATGAGTGGGGCCAATGCCATACACGGTGTGGTAGTCATTGGTGCGATCATCATTATGGGGCAGGCGGAAGCCGATAACTACCTAGCATTAATCCTGGGTTTCCTAGCCGTTATACTGGGGACATTGAATGTCGTGGGCGGTTTTGTCGTGACCGATCGCATGTTGGAAATGTTTAAAAAGAAGAAATAGCATCTAATTACCTGAACAATATGGAGACTGCTTTACTAATCGCATACCTGATCGGATCGATCACTTTTATTGTAGGCCTTAAACGTCTTTCACATCCAGAGACCGCACGGGCAGGAAATTTACTGGCAGCTTTTGGGATGGTTTTGGCCATTTTCGCTACGATTTTTCTCTATCAAGATGATGCAGGACAATCCCTAGGTAATTATGAATGGATATTCGGAGGATTGCTCATCGGTACGATTGCTGGGACATTAATGGCTAAGCGGGTAGAAATGACCGCTATGCCCGAAATGGTTTCACTCTTTAATGGAATGGGCGGGGCGTGTGCCATGCTGATATCCATTGTGGAATTCGATCATCTTTTTTCAGGTGGCCAGGTCGGCGGAATTGGAATTTTATTGATCATTTTATTAGGACTCATCATTGGAACCGTTTCCTTTACCGGTAGTGTGATCGCATGGGGGAAATTAAATGGGCGTATTAAAGATAAGCATCTACCGGGGGGACAATACCTGAATTTTGTGCTGATTGGCGGAGTGCTGGTATTATCGGTTATGATGCTCCTGCAGCCTACGAGCCCAAATCTAAGCCTATACTTTTACCTTGTTTTAGGACTCGCTGCTTTGTATGGGGTTTTATTTGTCATGCCTATAGGTGGTGCGGACATGCCGGTGGTCATTTCACTTTTAAACTCATTCACGGGGGTAGCAGCGGCATTTGGAGGATTTTTATACGATAATCCAGTCATGCTGACGGGAGGTATATTAGTTGGATCAGCTGGAACGATTCTGACACTTCTCATGTGTAAAGCCATGAACAGATCCCTAAAAAATGTGCTGATTGGAGCCTTTGGCGGAAGTGCAACCGGTGCTGCAAGCCGGGGTGGCGAAGGGGGACAACATAAGGAAATCAGTGTGACAGACACGGCGGTGTTGTTGGCCTATTCGCAGAAAGTATACATCATACCGGGTTATGGATTGGCTGTGGCTCAGGCGCAGCATACCTGTCACGAATTGGAGAAGCTATTGGAAGAAAAAGGGGTAGAGGTTCGGTATGGTATACATCCGGTGGCTGGACGTATGCCGGGCCACATGAACGTCCTGTTGGCAGAAGCAGACGTGCCGTATGAAAAACTGATGGAGATGGAAGACGCGAATCAAGAGCTTCCCAATACCACCGTGACCTTGATCCTGGGGGCCAATGATGTGGTCAATCCCGCCGCTAAGGAGGACTCCAGTAGCCCGATTTATGGTATGCCGATTTTAGAAGTAGAAGCATCTGAGCATGTGATCGTAAACAAACGCAGCATGAAGCCTGGCTATGCAGGTATTGAAAACGAGTTGTTTTTCAGGCCGAAAACATCCATGCTGTTCGGGGATGCCAAGAAGGTTTTGCAAGATTTAATTACCGAAATTAAAGCACTTTAAAAGCACTTTTTTCCATTTATTTTTTACGGGTTTTTGTTCTGAAAGACGAGCAAAAACCCGTTCTGCGTTAAATACGCCTTGATTTTTGAATAAATACCCAAAGATTTCATTTAACATTTTTTAAGAATTCCGGGACACCGACTGGCATGGTAATTTCAGGTATCATCACAGAAATATTATTCATGGATTTTTAACTTTTAAAAATTAGTCAAATGAAAAGGATGTTATCAGTATTTGTTTTGGGACTGGCTGGATTCGCAGTCGCAAACGCAAGTGAAATTACAAGTACGGAATTCAAAGCTGCACAAAGTTTGGAAATAAATAATAACTGGGTCGCACAGGATACAGTGAAAAGAACCCTGGTGGAACCACTCGATTTACCTGAAGCGGTACATGCAACATTAAAGGGTGATGACTATTTAGGTTGGACCATCCTGAGCGCATATTACGTAGAACCTGTTGAAAAAGACTCTTTTTATGAAATTACCCTTCAGCGGGTAGAAGTTCAGGAACTGAAAGTAGTGAAAATGAATGCAGATGGCCGAGTGATCGAATAATCGCTAGGCGTTAATTGCAATCCGAAATCGCTTCGGATCATTCATACTTAAGAAGGCTGTCCTCTTTTAAAAAGGGGGCAGTTTTTTTTAGGCCAATTTTTTCATATACACTTCATTTTCAGCGCGTGCACAGACTTCGCCCTCCCGATCTATTAATTCGATCGCAAAGGTTCTGACAAATTTCCCCTCCGTTTGTAGCGTGCGTTCAGCGTCTGCGGCATCTTTCGGATCAATGCGGATCTGAATAGAAAGGGAACTTCGGGCAGGTTTTAGGTAATCGATTTTAGCGCTTTTTAGCCAGACAATGACTTTCATTCCTTTCCTTCGCATCAATTGGCCAAAAAGTAAGGCATAAAGAGGATCCGTGGCCGAAAAAATGGTTCCGCCAAAAATGGAGCCGTTCGAATTTCTATTGAGCAAACTGTAACGAACTCGAACATCGACGCCGGAAAAGCCTGGAAGGAATTTTTTGACCCAAATTCTTTGGAAAAGAAAGGGCGGGTATAACCTCATGACCCAAGTCAGGGATCTTTCGGATAGTTTCATGGTCATATCGATATTCTGAGTAAGAATTGTGTGTCAGCACCGATGCGAATTTAAGAAATAAACCGTAACTTGTGACCAAAGTATAAACCGTAAATGGGCCCAAAAGCCAAATATTAGGAAAATATAGACGAATTATGATTAATAAAGTAGTGAAAAATGCGGATGAGGCGCTTCGTGACTTAAGCGATGGGATGACCCTCTTGTTAGGAGGATTCGGTCTGTGCGGAATTCCCGAAAATTGTATCGCCGCTTTAGTGAAAAAAGGGGTGAAGGACCTGACCTGTATTTCTAACAATGCGGGCGTGGATGATTTTGGCATTGGTCTAATGCTACATCAACGGCAATTAAAAAAAATGATCGCGTCGTATGTCGGAGAAAATGCAGAATTTGAGCGCCAGTTATTGAGTGGGGAGTTGGAAGTGGAGCTGATTCCGCAAGGTACCTTAGCGACACGTTGTTTGGCTGCTGGATACG
>DASRQK010000145.1:0-5052 GCA_035645875.1 Sphingobacteriaceae bacterium
CGAGCTGACCATGGAAGGTTTACGTGTTCAAGATATCATGCGTTGGCGTCAAGGTGAGTTGCTTACTCGTCAGCGTGTGGGCATCTGGATCACGGATGTAGAGACCCCTTTAGATTTGGATGCTAACGGCACGCCGGAAACCATCGTGACTCGTGATTCCCGATTGGTTTCTACGCTAAACATTCTTCAGATTGACGAAGCATCGCAAGCAGGGCATAAATTATCCGAAGGCGATTACGGTAATATCTTGCCGAGCACGGCATTGCCACATACGTGGAGAGATTATAAATATGTACGTCCGGTTCCGACGACTGCCATTCAGGAGAACTCGAATTTGACGCAGAACCCGGGCTGGTAAAATGTTTTAGTTTTGTTGTTTTAAACCCGACCTCATCGGTGCCCCTTGGTGCTGATGGGGTTATTTAAATGTTAAGCCATGCTTATTAAACAATTTTTCCCTTCCTTTTTTGTGCTGTGTTTTCTTTCACTGTCCAGTTATGCGCAGCAAACAGTTCTAAGCCCAGTCGATCGAGTCGCTCCCGAAAAAACCTATAAAGTCGTGGCGCATCGTGGGGGCTGGCTGGAATGTGAGGAACCGGATTGTTCCATCGCTTCTTTAAAATATGCCATTCAGGTGGGCAGCTATGCCTCCGAATTGGACATCGTGATTACTAAAGACCGGGAAGTTCTGGTGGTCCATCCACACAATGGTAACCTGGTGAATGGTTTGGAGCCTTACGCACATACCATGGCTGAGATTCGCGCTGCAGGTAAATTGTCCAATGGAGAGGAAATTCCAACACTCCAAGAGTACATCACCGTGGTGATGGATCCGGACCAAAATCCCTTGGGTACCAAACTTTGGTTGGATGTTAAAAAACTAACGAAGAACCGAGAAAATGTAGGATTACATTACACCATCGATGCTTGCCTTCGCGCCGCCGAGATTATTCGAGCGATGGGAGCGGAGGAGTATTGTGAGTTTTTGATTCCGACTGGCGAAGAGCTGCTCGAGGCAGTACGAGATCGTGTGGCCGATGATTTTCAAATCAATATCGCCTGGATGACCCCCACCGATCCGCAGCATTACAAACAGGCCTGGGCTCAATTACCTTATGCTTCGGTTTTCGGTCCGGAAGCGAAATTGAAACCCGAAGATTTTTTTGCGGCGGGTGTGCCTTTAAGCGTTTATGGAGTGAACAATGCCGAACGCATGGAGGTCATTCTCCCGTATTATACGCGAATGAAGGCCGTTTTCACCGATTATCCTTTGCAATTGATCGAGAAATTAAAGGCAGCAGGGTATTGATCCGAAACTGCCAATAATTATTTTGTTTAATCGTTTAAATTTTTATATTTGAGTCGTTGAACCACACACTAAACCACAAAGCGCATGGCTAAAAAAGTCTCCATGAAAATGATCGCTGAGGAACTGGGGGTATCTGTCGCCCTGGTTTCTTATGTGCTGAATGGTAAAATGACCAATCGGATCAATGCCGATACAGCCGATAGGATCCGGAAACTGGCCGAACATTATCAGTATCGACCGAATCAGATTGCGAAAAGCTTGAAGAGCGCGCGAACCTATACGATAGGCCTCATTGTCGCGGATATTTCCAATCTGTTCTACTCCTCCATCGCGCGTTATATCGAAGAAGAAGCCAATTCTTTTGGATATAATGTGATCTTTAGCAGTGCTTATGAGGATGCACATCGATTCAAGTCGATTTTGGAAGTGTTGATCGATAAGCAGGTGGATGGATTGATCCTTGCCGTGCCGGAGGGTGGAGAGGTGTACCTACCAATGGTGGAAAAACTTAACATCCCTTTCGTAGTTTTGGACCGTGAATTTGAGAATGTAGCCGCTGATAAAATCATAAACATTGCGAATTACCGGGCTTCTTCACAGGTCGTGGATCATTTGTATAAGGGTGGATTTAAACGCTTAGGTGCCATTGCCCTGCAATCCAATTTAAAGCACTTGGAGGATCGAAAAAATGGATTCTTGAATACAGTAGAGACCAGGTACGGCGTGGGTAATGGCCACTTCTACGAGATTTTGGAAAAGGAATTGGAGGCGAAAATTGAACAGACTGTCCTGCGCGCCTTACATGTGGATCAGGTGGATGCCTTGTATTTTTTGACGAATCGCATCGCGATGGCGGGATTGGGAGTATTGGCCCGATATCAGATCGAGGTGCCCGGAAAAGTGGGCGTTGTCTGTTTTGACCAGGCCGATGCTTATCATATTTTTAAAACTCAACTGACTTATGTGCGGCAGCCTCTACAGGAAATGAGTCAGCAGGCGGTGCGCGTGATATTGAATAAACCGCTGAAATCCATAACCTCAAAGTTCGGAACTGAATTGGTGATCAAGGCCTCTTCCCTCCAGGGCTTTTAGTATTAAAGATGAATGCCATGCATGTAGAAAGAAGAATTTTTTCAACCCGATTACTCGGCCTGTTTATTTTGTTTTTTTCATTATCCGCCTGTTTGCCGCCCGAAGAACGTCAAATTATGTCGTCTTCTACCGAGTTAGATTATATTTCGGAAAGGGATTTAACGGGCATTCGCGTAGGCTATTGTAGTCCCACGATGAATGGTCCCTTCTATGTGGCCCTGGAACGAGCCGTCCGTGAGGCCGCTGAGGCTTATGGCATGACGTACATGAGCACCGACGGGCAAGGAGACATTACCCGACAAGTCATGGCGGTGGAAGATTTGCTCTCTAAAGACATACAGCTACTGATTCTTAATCCATTGGATCCACAAGCATTGGTCCCAATCGTGAATCTGGCTCGGGCTCAGGGGGTGGAAGTATTTATATTGGACTCTACCATCGAGGAGGGGACTTCTTATACTTCGGCATTATTTGCCCATAATATGTTAAACGGCGAGCTCCTCGGTTTATGGTTAGCGGAACAAAACCTGGCCGACCCTCAAATCGCCATCATTAGCGGAAATCAGGGAAACCCTGTGGGGCGTGAGAAGCGATTGGGCTTTGTGCGCGGACTGGCCGATGGACAATTGCATCGCCATGCGAAGACGTCTTTTGATATCGTAGCCCAGGGTTGGGGTGGTTGGAATAATAACGGTGGTCTGGCCGCCATGGAGGATATTCTGGTCGCGCATCCCTATGTAAATGTATTATTGGCGGAGAATGATGCCATGGCGCTGGGCGCGATGAAAGTGATTCAACAAATGGGGATGGAAGATCAAATCACGGTACTTGGTTTCGATGGGCAAAAAGAAGCCTATGAAATGATTCAGGCCGGTCGTTTCGCGGTTACGGCACAAAACAGTCCCCAAATTCTCGGGGAAACCATGGTCGAGCTGATCGCCCGTCACCTGAATGGGGAGGAAATCGACAAGGTTAATTATACGCCCTCGGTTCTGATTAGCAGCCGGAATGTGGAACAGTTTTACGATCCGAATGCGCTTTTTTAAATGATTCATATGCTGCAGCTATCACATATTTATAAAGCTTTCGGGGGTGTGAAAGCGCTGAGGGATGTATCTTTGGAAGTGAAATCCGGAGAAATCCATGCCTTGTTAGGCGAGAATGGCGCGGGAAAATCGACCCTGATGAAAGTGATCACCGGCGCACATCGCGCAGATGAAGGCACTTTTTTCTTTGGAGGCGATGAAGTCACTCGGAACAATCCTCAGCTGGCTAAAGCGCGCGGCATCCGCATTATTTATCAGGAGTTCTCTTTGGTTCCGGCGCTCAGCGTGACGGAAAACATATTCTTGGGCAGCCCACAGACACGTGGGTGGCTGAATATGCAAAGCCTGCACCGAAAGGCCCAATCCATCATTCATTCACTCGGCTTTCAGCTGGATGTGCGCCAAAAGGTGGAAGCACTGAGTGTCGCACAGCAGCAGGTGGTGGAAATCGCCAAAGCCATGTCCGAGGAGGTGAAACTGCTGATCCTGGATGAGCCTTCAGCCGTGCTTGGCCCTGAAGAAGTGAAACAGCTTTTCGACCTGCTGCGGCAGCTTCGTGAACAAGGTGTAGGGATCATCTACATTTCTCATCACCTGGATGAGCTGTTGGAATTGAGCGACCGCATAACCGTGTTGAAGGACGGGCAATCCGTGACCACGGTTCACACGGCTAAGGTGACTAAGGATCACTTGGTTCAACTCATGGTGGGACGGGAAATCGAACAATTATACCCCTCCAAATCTCAGCGATTGATCCGTGATGAAGAATTGATTTTGGAGAACCTGCGTGGGTTGAAGCCAGAACATCCCATCACCCTCCGGATGAAAAAAGGAGAGATTCTGGGTATAGGTGGCCTGGTAGGAGCGGGCCGTACCGAACTTCTGGAAGCGGCATACGGCGTGACAGCACGAAGGTCGGGTGCCGGCCATGCACGATCCCGAAAACGGCCCGTGGGCTGGGGGATGGTTCCGGAAGATCGAAAGCGTTACGGCGGTCTCTTGGACCAATCCATTCGGGATAACATCAGTCTGAGTAATTTGAAATCAGTCGCCAACCGCTGGGGGTTTATTGACGAAAAGAAAGAAGAAGAGCGGGTTCAAAAGCTGGTGGAGAAGCTCAGTATTAAATTTGGTCACCTGCAGGATCCCGTGTCTACCCTGAGTGGGGGTAATCAGCAAAAAGTAGTATTAGCTAAATGGCTCAATGTGGATCTCCAAGTCCTTCTCATCGATGAACCCACCCGAGGAGTAGATGTGGGTGCACGTGCAGAGATTTATCAAATCATTCAAGATCTGGCCAATCAGGGTATTTATATCCTCATGGTTTCTTCGGATATGGAGGAGCTGATGGGCTTGTCGGATCGTATTCTGGTGATGCGACAGGGGGTGGTGCAGGGTCACTTGGAGCGATCCGAATTCAGTGAAGAAAAAATAGTACGACTGGCCATTGGAGCCGATTAAATCCTTGACATGAAAGAGAAGTTAATACAGAATAATACCCTCATCATATTTCTATTGATGCTCGTGGTGTCCAGCTTGATATCGGATTCCTTTCTCACCGGTAATAACCTGAGCAATTTGCTTCGCCAAGTAGCACCCATTGGC
>DASRQK010000146.1:0-3621 GCA_035645875.1 Sphingobacteriaceae bacterium
ACCATCAGGGCACCGGTACGGGATTTGGACATGCTGCGACACGCGTCTATAACCGGCTTCACCATAGCTTTTGTGTCTCGAGAAACCATACGCTTGGTGAATAGGAAAGAAAAAATAGGACTTTTACGCCAAAACGGGATATTTCGACCAATATGAATCAGAAATCGCCGAATCTCTTGCTGGAAAACAACAACCAAAGCGATCGCTCCAACACTGATGAATCCACCAAAAATCTGGGACAACAAGTGCATGTTAAACTGACGAACCAGCAGAGAAATCAGGTAAATTATGCCCAGGCCAATCAAAATATTCACGGCCATCGTACCTCGAATCAAGGTATAAACATAATACAATATAATGGCCACCAATAGGATATCGACGATGTCCAGAAACCGAATATTAAAGCTACTAATGTCTATACCACTCATCGTGTGGCAATTTAAACATTTTTCATGGAAGTCCTGAAATAGTTTTTTATCTTGGCTCTTATGACAACACATTCGAATACCCGACTTTCAGTGAATGTAAATAAAGTAGCTACCCTACGCAATTCTCGCGGAGGGAACAATCCGGATGTGCTGCAAGCGGCCTTGGCATGTGAGCGCTTTGGTGCGCAAGGGATCACGGTACATCCTCGACCTGATGAGCGGCATATTCGTTATCGCGATGTCTATCAGCTGAAGGAACACATTCAAACCGAGCTGAATATAGAAGGAAATTGTCGGGAGCAAAAATTCGTGGATTTAGTGTTGGCCACCCGGCCGGCGCAAGTCACCCTCGTTCCGGATGATCCAGCACAAATCACCTCCAACCACGGATGGGATACCATCAAGCATCGAGATTACCTCATAGCGATGTGCGAACTATTCAAAAAAGCGGACATTCGAGTATCCATCTTCGTGGATCCGGATCCGAAAATGGTGGAAGCCGCCGCAGCCACCGGCACCGATCGCATAGAATTGTATACTGAAGCCTATGCCCAAGGCTTTACTACAAACCCGGCAGCTGCGATCGCTCCGTATCTCGAGGCAGCACAGGTTGCAGTCGAAACCGGCCTTGGCCTAAATGCTGGACACGACCTGGATCGAGAAAACCTAGGCTATTTTCAAGAAAACATTCCGAATCTTTTAGAGGTCAGTATTGGACATGCGCTCATTTCAGACGCCCTTTATTTGGGCCTGGAAGAAACAATTCGTCAGTATTTGGCTGCACTGAAGTAATGATCAAAAGATCGTAAATTCCTGAAATCAAGACTTCTAACCAGCTGTTTACATTCTTATACTTACTAAAACTAATTTTTTAGTTGCATAATTAAAAACTTAGTTTTACCTTTGGGTTATTCAGAATACTCAAATTGGAGAAAAACACCATGAAGGAAATTAAAGAATTGACCCGTGCAGAAGAGACCATCATGCAGGAATTATGGGACTTGGAAAAAGCCTTCGTCCGAGACATTATCGAACGACTTCCAGAGCCTAAACCAGCTTATAATACGGTCTCCACCATCATTCGCATCCTGGCCGCCAAAGGATTTGTCCATCATGAAACATTCGGCAAAAGCCACCGCTATTATCCCCTAATCTCTAAGGAGGAATACCGCAATTTCGTCACCGGGAAGCTCCTATCCGGATATTTTGACAATTCCGTACAGAATATTCTTTCCTATTTTTTAGAAGACAAGAAACTGAACCTACGGGATGCGGATGAATTAATGAATCTGATTAACGAAGCAAAAAACAAAAAGCCATGATCACATATCTCCTATTGGCGAACCTGTATTTGGCCACCTTTTACACGTTCTACCATTTCGTCCTCAGGAAGCAGACCTTTTTTCGTCTCAATAGATATTTCCTTCTGGGCAGCATGGTGTTCGCCTTTTTATTACCCTTGGCGAACATTAACGCTGTGGCTCAATTCAGTCAGCCATTATTTCAGAAAATTGTTCTAAAAACCGAAAACGTGCCAGAGCTAAGATCGATTTTTATGAACCCCATTGAGGTAACCATATCGGATCCCGGGCAATCCTCAGGAAAGAATGAATTATGGGGCAAAAATTCCACGATAGTGACCATATACCTGATCGGGTGTATGGTCGCGTTCTTGATGCTGATTATTCGTACCAAATACACCTTTAATGCATTTAAAAACCCACACCGAAAAGTTGCCTTTTCCTTTTTTCATTTTGTGCGAATCGGAAAGGAACTAAAGGAGCATCATACCATTGCTCTTCATGAGCGCGTTCATGTACAAGAATGGCATAGTTTAGATATCGTGATCATCCAGTTATTAAAAATTTTCAATTGGTTCAATCCCTCTATCTATGCCATAGAACGTTCCATCAAACTTCAACATGAATATTATGCGGATCAAAAGGCTTCTGGATTAAACCAGGTAGCATATGCCAAACTATTACTAGCATCAGCATTTGATGTATTGCCCCAAAACCTCAGTAACCCCTTCAATAATCCACCCGTATTAAAATCACGCATTATGATGTTATTAAAAAACAGAACACCCAAGCAAAACCTGGTCAAACTAGCATTGATCCTCCCCCTGGTAGGCGGAATGATCGTATTTTCTTCCGCTTGTAATTCCGGTGACAAAGGAAATCAGAACCCTAAGAATGACGCCCCCGTAAGTGGTGAGGTCATGGAAACTACACGACCATCACAGACCAATTCAGCTCAAATTGACCTAAACATTCACCACTATGCAGACGTAGAAATTACCCCTGTACCTGATAATGATGAATACAAAACGATCAATGAATTCCGTCATTGGATTTCCGAAAATTACACCATCCCGGCCGATGCGATTGATGCGGGTGTAGCAGGTAAAATAGAAGCCACTTTCACCATTGATGAATCGGGTCAAGTGGTCGATGTGATCATAGTAGAAGATCTTGGACATGGAACGGGAGAAGCTTTCAAATCCCTACTGGAAAGGAGCCATAAATGGAAGCCAGGCATAGTCAATGGTCAAGCAGTAGCGACGCAATTTACGCTTCCAATGCGGATCAACGCCATGCAATAAAGAACAAATCTGCCTGAAGTGTTTCTGGCCGTATGCCCGAGGCTCAATTACAAAAGACAAATCTGGCTGAAGTGTTTCTGGCCGTATGCCCGAGGCTCAATTACAAAAGACAAATCTGCCTGAAGTGTTTCTGGCCGTATGCCTTCGGCATAAAAGTCCAGAAACACTTCAGGCAGATTTTTATACATAATAGGAGCCGTAACGGCTCCTACCTTTAGCAGCTAAAAAAAGAATAGGTGGGGCGCAGACTTTTAGGCCGAAGGCATACAAACAAAAAAGGCGTCAAAATGACGCCTACCATTAGCAGCTTAAAAAAAGAATAGGTGGGGCGAGGACTTTTATGCCGAAGGCATACGGACGAGCCCCACCTATTCTTTTTTACGGTTTGTTAGAATCCACCACAATCCGTCTCTCCCGATTTACCAGCTCCCAAGCCGTATGGAACACAAGCTTAGCACGCTTCACCATCATCTCAAAATCGATTTTATCAATCGTATCTTCTGGTGTATGATAATGCGGGTGTAATCCACTAAAATAGAAGATGGACGGAATACCGTGTCTTGCAAAGTTATAGTGGTCCGAACGATA
>DASRQK010000147.1:0-2454 GCA_035645875.1 Sphingobacteriaceae bacterium
TTTACGACTGCACCTGGGTCACTGAATCCTCCTTTGAATCAGAATAAAATCAGACTTCGTCAGGCGGGTAACTGGGCTGCAGACTACTTGTTTATGCGTGTAGCCGAGCAATATTTGATCGAGGCCGAGGCAGCAGCCAAAACAAATGCTGAAGGTGAGGCCATCCAAATTTTGGAAGCGTTGATCACCACACGGGATCCTAATTATTCGGCAGCTGGTTTGACTGGTCAGGCCCTCTTGGATGAGATCTACCTGCAACGTCGAATCGAGCTATGGGGTGAAGGTCGTGCACTCTTGGATATGAAGCGTCTTCAGACCGGTTTAAATCGTCCTACAGGAGATGGTAACCACAATGGTTGGGATTTGATAAATGAAGAAAATAAAGCACTGAACTTTAATGTTCCGGCTACAGGTGCGACTAACGCGATCACTATTCCAGATAAAGATCCTCGTTTCTTGTGGAGAATTCCTCAGAATGAGATTGATGCAAACAAAAACTTGACTGATGCAGATCAGAATCCATAAGCGATAGTTTGTAAAGTAGTTAGATTAAGGGGAGCATTTAGCTCCCCTTTTTTACTTGACTAATATTCCTGTATTTTATATATCTTAGGTGTATATTTATTAGACTTATCCAGTATGCCATACTTGCGATTAATTTGTGTTTTTGGGTTGTTTGGTCTCGGTGTGGCCGTGTTTTCGCCTCTTTCCGCTCAATCTCAGCTCAACCTAGATTTTACACATTTTCCAGAAGCGAATAATAAAGATTATTTAATCCATCACTTGTTTAAGGGCAAACAATTCGTGCCTTACCCGTATAGTGTGGTCGGATCTCCCAATCATGCTGATTTGGACATCTTGGAGGATGGTATCCTAGTTTATGATGGTCTTCTGTATAAAGAGATTCCTTTGATGTATAATTTGGTGGACGATGTGGTGGTCAGTAGACATCCTGTTCGAATGGTCAATGTGATTTTGGAACCACACCTCATACAGGCGTTTCAGTTGGGAGATGATCGGTTTGTGAATTTGACCGACAAGGAACGCGCTTTGGCGCCAGGACTATACCAGGTAATTTATGATGGTGATCGATTTGTTTCCTTGGCGAGGAGGAGCAAGGCCCTTCACAATTATCGAAATGGTTCCATCCTGGAGCGGCGGTATAATGCTTCCGTGGACTTCTATCTTTATTTTCCGGAAGAGGATCGGGTTCAGCTGATTCGAACGCAATCCGACCTACTACGTATCGCTCCTGAAAGTCGACGTGAATTGAGAAGGTTGATTCGGTCACAGGGACTGCGGTTTAAGAAAGAACCTGAACAGGTGATTGCAACTGTTTTGGAATTTATAGCGCAATCAAACTAATTGTTGACCTAATTTGGCCTGACTATGAATTTCTTCTCTACCCGGATACCCACCAGAAGATTTTTTATTAAGTACGTTTTTCTTAGCCTGCTTTGCTTGACGATCGGCAGTGCTATGCGTGTAGTAGCGCAAAGTACAAAGGGTGAATCACCTGAAGATTCCAGAGTAAGCCTTTTATTGGAACAGGTAACCTTCGATCAATTCATCGAAGAACTTGAAAAGCAGGTTGATTTTACATTTTTTTATGATCGCTTACTGACCGATCGTGTACAGGTCAGTGTGCGTGCCACTGAAACGCCCTTGAATGCGGTATTGGAAGAGGTGTTGGCCCCCCACAACCTACATGCTTCCATGCTGCCGGATCGGCGTATTTTTATCACCGCAGGAAGTGGACTGATGGTTCATTTGGAAGGGATTACTCAAGGAGATGTTTCCTATCTGGCCGATCAGAGTCGGGATACCCTGGAGGCAATTGTTTCCATTGAAAATCGAATTTTTGAATTTGGGGATCCAGATCATCCCAGCCCATCCAGAGTTTTAACCGGTTATGTGCGCGATGCTTCCAGTGGCAATCCCATCACAATGGCTAAAATTGCGGTTGAAGGCTCTTCCCGTTCAGTTCATACCGATCAACACGGTTATTTTTCCATTCCTATCCCCACGGAAAGGAGCACGGTATGGGTCTCCAGTGTAGGGAAGAAGGAAACACAACGACAATTACGGATGTACGATGATGGTCGATTGGATATTCATCTGGATAATCAAGTCTATTCATTGGATGAGGTCGTCGTTTCGGCGGCAGGTAATTCCAATGTGACACGGACGCAGATGGGCGTGGAAAGACTCTCATTAGCGACCATTAAACAAACGCCGACTGTTTTTGGAGAAGCGGATTTGGTGGGGGTGGTGCTAACTTTACCCGGAATTCAGACCGTAGGGGAGGGCGCATCAGGTTTTAATGTGCGGGGCGGCGCTACGGATCAAAACCTGGTGATATTTAATGATGCGACCATTTACAATCCCTCCCATTTCTTTGGTTTTTTCTCAGCATTCAATCCCGATGCCATTAGTAATGTCGAGCTCTATAAA
>DASRQK010000148.1:0-8148 GCA_035645875.1 Sphingobacteriaceae bacterium
ATACCGCAGTTCGTCCTGCTTTCCAGGGAATTCCTCTAAATATTCATGCAGCCAAACGGCGTGGTTGCGAGAGGTGGACAGCTTATCCCCTTCCAGGTTTAAAAACTCGTTCGCAGGCACATTATCAGGAAGGATAAAACCTCCATGTGCGTGTAAGATCGCCGGAAATATCAGGCAGTGAAAAACAATATTATCCTTTCCGATGAAATGAATCAGCCGGGAATTCTCGGCCGGATCTTCCTGCAGCATCCAGTATTTCTTCCAATCCTTTCCCTGATCCAATGCCCATTGTTTAGTCGCAGAAATATAACCGATCGGCGCATCCAGCCACACGTATAGTTTCTTACCGGCGCCTTCTTCCAAGGGCACGTCCACCCCCCAATCCAAATCACGAGTCATCGAGCGGGGTTGAAGTCCGGCCTGTAGCCATGAGCGGCATTGACCGTACACATTCGATTTCAGTACGTCTTTCTTTTCTTTTAACAACCATTCCTCCAGCCAAGGCTGATACTTATCCAGTGGCAGGTACCAATGCTTCGTTTCCTTCAACACCGGTGGTTTACCGCTTAGGGTTGAACGAGGATTGATCAGATCCGTCGGACTCAGTGAGGTTCCGCATTTCTCGCATTGATCCCCATAAGCGCCTTCGTGACTGCAATGCGGACAGGTCCCTACGATGTAACGATCGGCCAGAAATTGTTGAAATTCCTCATCGAAGTATTGTTCCGAAAACTTTTCGACAAATTCACCTTTTTCATGCAGGTTGAGAAAAAACTGTTGGGACAATTCGTGGTGCAGAGGCTCCGATGTACGATGATACAGATCGAAGGCAATGCCAAAATCCTCAAAACTTTTCTTGATCTGGGTGTGGTATTTATCGATGATTTCACGGGGTGTGATGCCCAGCTGTTTGGCTTTAATGGTGATCGCAGCCCCATGCTCGTCCGATCCGCACACGTAGACCACGTCCTTCCCTTTTAAGCGCAGAAAGCGAACAAAGGTGTCAGCAGGGACATATGCGCCGGCCAAATGTCCAATATGTAGAGGCCCATTGGCGTAAGGCAGGGCCGAAGTAACCGTATAACGTGAATGAAGAGTAGAATGATCCAATATGCGTATGTTTAATGTGGTCTAAAAACTGAAAACTACCTGATTTTTGTATCTTTGACAAAGATAAGCCAATTTGCGATAAATTATTGAGTGCATGAAGAATTTACCTGAATTTCTTAAAGCCGGCGACTTGGTCGCTGTCGTATGTCCGGCCAGTTTTGTGACCGGCGCCTTGGAAGATGCCCACCGACTGTTGGAATCCTGGGGCTTGCGCGTGCGGAGGGGTGAAACGGTCACTACACGTCACCACCAATTTTCAGGCACCGATGAACGTCGAGCTGCGGATCTACAAGCCGCATTGGACGATCCGGAGGTGAAACTCATCGTGGCCGCCCGGGGTGGCTATGGCACCATCCGCATCATCGATCGTCTGGACTTTACGAAATTCAAGGAACGTCCCAAATGGCTCGTTGGTTTCAGTGACATTACTGTGCTGCATAGCCATATTCATGCGAATTTTGGTATTTCCACCATTCATGGGCAGATGCCCACAACCATTCCAGACGGCACTACGGCTTCCTTAGAAACGTTGAGAAAGGCGCTTTTCGGAGAAGAGCTGCACTATCACTATGAAACGGCCCCGGCATTGGTCCACGCTAACCGAGATGGAAAGGCGACAGGTGTATTGGTCGGCGGAAATTTAGCCCTGCTCCATGCCCTTACCGGATCTGCTTCGGATGTGGACTTTACAAATAAGGTGCTGGTGATCGAGGACGTTGGAGAGGCTTATTACAATATCGACCGTATGCTCTGGACACTGAAGCGGGCGGGTAAATTAGATGGATTAGCGGGGCTTTTAGTCGGCGGGTTTACCTCATTAAAAGATGATGCGATCGTACCCTACGGGCAGACGGTAGCGGAGATGATCCTGGAAAAAGTGGGTGAGCAGAATTACCCCATAGCCTTTGATTTCCCGTCGGGACATATCCCGGATAATCATGCGCTAATGTTAGGCCGAAAGGTAGAATTGACAGTCTCCGGCCCTGAGGTTCAAATGCATTACACGGATACGCACACGGAGAATCACACAGATTAACCGGATTTAATGAGACCGCTTAAAGTCAAGCGGATCAATACTGAAAATTTACTCTTGTTCCAGCTTTCGGATATGGTATTGGACCAAATCATCAATCGGCGATCGCAAAATTCGACCGACGGGCATGCCGTACTCTTTGGCTTTCTCTTCTAAAACATTTCGAAAATTATAACCGACCGAACCGATGCAGTTAAAGGAATACTGCTGATAATCGGGATAGCGCGTAACCAGGTTCCGGAAGAAATCATCGAAGGCATTGACCACGAGGCCTCGGGAATAACCGATATTGACGGTACAATCGTAGACAAACTTACTGAAACCGGCACAGAAACGGTTAGCCAGCGGCTTCGTATAGACATGATCCATCACATCATCCGGGGTCAATTTATACGTTTCCCAAAATACTTCTCGCACATTTTCAGGCATGTAGCCCCGCACATAATCGGTCAATAATTTTTTCCCAATATAACAACCACTCCCTTCATCGCCCAAAATATAGGCAGCCGAACTGATGTTATGCGTGATTTCTTCGCCGTCATAAATGCAGGTATTGGTCCCGGTGCCGAGGATGGCCGCAAAACCAGGCTGGTCGCCCAACAAAGCGCGAGCGGCAGCTATTAAATCATGGCCCACATTTATTTCTGCATTCGGAAAAACTTGCTCCATAGCCTCCACGACGATGCCGGCCTTATCGGCATTGTGCACACCGGCGCCATAATAATTCACTTCCTTAATCTGTGGAAAAGGCAAGTCATTGGGCAGACCGCTACGTAATGAGCTCAGAATGTAATCACTACCTACAAAATAAGGATTATAACCCTCTGTATTGAAATAGATCTTTTTTCCCGCATCATCTAACAAGCACCAATTGGTTTTTGTGGACCCCCCATCTGCAATTATAATCATCTTAACTATTTTTCGTTCGACATCTGATATGCAATATTAACAAATTACTTAATGTTATTATAAAAGTAATACAATTTTAAACTAATTTTATACTTTGGCTTTGTTTTTGTATCTTAGCTGATCGAACCCGCAGATAGATGGAAATCTTTTTGGATTTTTTTTTGATAATACAAAATGATTGCTTTTATTTGCACCATAATTCTTTAACACAGAGTTTATCCTGCTGACCTTTACAGTCTTCAAATTCGATTTGATTGGTTTTCAATATCGAATAGAATAACTGGAATGGATTACCAAAGATACATACTGCAAAAAACCCTTAATTTTTATAATTAGTTTTTAATGAATATTAGTGAATTGAATGCGAAGCTCGTGTCCGAATTGCGTGAGATAGCAAAGTTGATTGGCATTACAGATGCCGATAAGTTAAGAAAATCGGAACTAATTACGCGCATCATGGAAACAGGAGAGGAAGAGAAGCGCAACGAAGCGGAAAACGGGCAGTCAAAGGAAGTAGACAAGAGTGAGGGAGATGATCGCCCAAGAAAACGCGTTCGTAGCGTGAAATCAGGCGTCGAGCCGGTGGTGCCCGCACGAAGACGATTTGATGACGTGGTGGAAAGCGAGCCCGTTTCAAGGGTAGAACATTCCACACCGGTCGAATCTACCAAACCCAGCCCTGCCAAAGTCGAATCATCGACCTCCAATGCCCCTGATTTCGATAATGTCATCGTCAATGAGGGTGTTCTGGAAATCATGCCGGATGGGTATGGTTTCTTACGCTCATCTGACTACAATTACCTGACTTCGCCAGACGATATTTATGTTTCTCAATCGCAGATCAAATTATTCGGTCTGAAAACAGGCGACACCGTCCGCGGAAGCATTCGTCCACCGAAGGAGGGCGAAAAATATTTCCCATTGGTCCGGATTGAGGCCATCAACGGTCAAAACCCTGCCGAAGTTCGGGACCGGGTACCTTTTGATTACCTGACACCGTTATTTCCAACCGAAAGACTTAATCTATATACAGGTACGGGTAATTACTCGACCCGTATCATGGATTTGTTTACGCCCATCGGTAAGGGACAACGTGGATTGATCGTCGCCCAACCAAAGACTGGTAAAACCATGCTTTTAAAGGATGTGGCGAATGCGATCGCCAAAAATCATCCCGAGGTTTACCTGATCATTCTCTTGATTGATGAGCGTCCAGAGGAGGTTACCGACATGGCGCGTAGTGTACGGGCAGAAGTGATCGCATCGACTTTCGACGAGCCGGCCGATCGCCATGTGAAAATCGCCAATATCGTTTTGGAAAAAGCGAAGCGCATGGTCGAATGCGGGCATGATGTGGTCATTCTTCTGGACTCGATCACCCGTCTGGCCCGGGCCTATAACACCGTCGCTCCGGCTTCCGGCAAAATTCTGTCCGGTGGTGTGGATGCGAACGCCCTGCATAAGCCGAAACGCTTCTTCGGAGCGGCCCGTAACATCGAGCACGGCGGATCACTGACGATTTTGGCCACCGCACTGACCGATACCGGATCCAAAATGGATGAGGTGATCTTCGAAGAATTTAAAGGTACGGGTAACATGGAACTTCAATTGGATCGTAAGTTATCCAATAAGCGAATTTTCCCTGCCATAGACCTGACCGCTTCCAGTACCCGTCGGGACGACCTGTTAAACGACCGGGAGACCCTTCAACGCATCTGGATCCTGCGAAATCATTTGGCAGACATGAATTCCACCGAATCCATGGAATTCCTATTGTCCCAAATGCGCGGCACCAAATCCAATGAAGAGTTTCTGATCAGTATGAATGGCTAATCCCATCAGCGCACATATCCCCAATGCGATCACCTGTCTTAACCTGATCAGTGGGTCCATTGGGGTGGTTTTTGCCTTCAGGGGCCAATTCGACCTGGTCGCCTATTGCATGCTGGCCTCGGGCATCTTTGACTTTCTGGACGGTATGGTGGCGCGTTTACTGGGTGTTAGCTCACCCATTGGTAAAGAACTGGACTCCTTAGCAGATGTGATCAGTTTTGGCTTGCTGCCGGGGGTGCTCTATTTTCAACTTCTTCAACAGGCTTTAAACAGCACCGCTTCCAGTCTGGATCTGGCCGGTCTGCTCCCCTATTTGGCATTTCTCGTGCCGGCTTTTTCCGCATTGCGACTGGCCAAATTTAACCTGGACGAGCGCCAAGAGTCGGATTTTATCGGTTTAAACACGCCGATGAATGCTTTTTATGTGCTTTCCCTGCCTTTCATCGCTACCCAACATCCCGAAATTATTCTACATCCGGCCTTTCTAATCACCAGTATTCTGCTGACCTGCGGACTGTTGATCAGTGAGATTCGCCTATTTTCCATGAAATTGAAGTCCTTGTCTTGGGCTGCAAATCGCTATAAATATATTTTTCTGATTTTGGCGGCGGCACTGTTAATCCCCCTACATTTTCGCGCCATTCCATTGATCCTGGTCCTTTATTTCATCCTTTCCGCCCTACATTTTAGAGGTCAAAAAGCCTAAATGCCCTTCTAATTCCTTAAAGAGCACTTCGAAACGGCCTCGCAAAACGCTAAATTCTCGCCTTAACACTACTGAATCCACAGGATCTGCCTTAGCCATCTGCTCGATTCGGATCAATGCCTGCCGCATGTCCTCCGCACCCATATAGGCCAGGGTGGGCTTGATATGATGCGCCATGGATTGGGTATTGGACCAATCCCCCAGGTCAATATGCCTCGAAAGGCTATCCAAATAACCCGGTGTCTGGCTGAGAAACAAACGAAGCATTTCGATGATCAGGCTTTGATCGCCACCGGAGAGGTCCTCCAGGTAGGACATATCGGCTTCTTTAAAGGCATGCATAGGCGCTATTTTAAGGTTTAAAAACTTGTACGACCAAAGTGTCTTTCGAGCTTTCCAGCAATTCACGAATGGTTTTATCCAACACGGGATGCAGCCAATTGGGGTCAATTTCGCACAGCGGGATCAATACGAAATTTCGTTCCTGAATCCGAGGGTGAGGCACGATCAGGTGTGAAAGATGGAGAACCTGTTTGCCGAAGAAAAGCAGGTCAATATCCATCAATCTGGGCTCCCAACGTCGATTACGAGTACGGCCCAAACCATGCTCGATCGCCAGGGCACGCTGCAACACCGCCTCGGCATCCAGTTCGGTGTGTACCCGCAGGACCTGATTTAAATAATCCGGCTGGGTGGAATCACCGCCCCAGCTTTCGGTTTGATAAATGGCCGATGCCCGAACGATGGGGCCTACCTCAGCTTCTATCGCCGCTCTTGCTGACGCTAAGAGCTGAACGCGATCGCCCAAGTTCGTTCCTAAGGATAAATAAACTTCCTGCACCATCTTCAGCAAAGTTATCGAAGTGATCGACTATCCACAAGGAAAGCGAGCAGATTTTTGTAACTTTACAGCCATATGTACGTCCAAAGGATGTAATAATTAAAATCGGCATGAAATCATTTTTTAAATACGTATTAGCCACAGTTACAGGGCTTTTTATTTCCTTTCTGCTCCTTTTCATCGTAGGAGCCATTATTATTGGTGCTTTGGTCAGTTCAGCGATGAAAGATCAAGAGACCACCGTCGCAGAAAATTCGATTATGACGATCCGAATGGATTATACCATTACGGAACGCACGGTGCCTAATCCGTTTGAGGATTTAGACATTCCGAGTTTTTATGTGAACAGGAGTTTAGGCCTGGAGGATATTTTATCCCGGCTGGAAGCTGCTGAAACGGATGATCGAATCAAGGGAATTTTGCTGGATGTATCTGTGGTGAATGCCGGGTTTGCCAGCTTGCAGGAAGTCCGGGATGCATTGGTCCGCTTTAAAGAGTCCGGAAAATTTATCGTCGCCTTCAGTGAATATTATTCTCAAAAAGCGTATTTACTGGCCTCCACAGCAGATGAAATCTATATTCACCCGGAGGGGGGCATGGACTTTAAGGGATTGGCTTCGGAACTCTCCTTTATCAAAGGCACGTTAGATAAATTAGGGGTGGATATGCAAGTGGTTAAAGTCGGGACCTATAAAAGTGCGGTGGAGCCATTGATCCAAGAAAAAATGAGCGAAGCGAATCGGGAACAGGTGACCTCCTACCTGGGCAGTTTATACGCCAAGTTTTTAGGGGATATTTCCGATGGAAGGAATATTTCGACTGATTCCTTACACAGAATAGCGGATGAATTATTAGTGACCAATTCCCAGCAAGCGATCGATTACGGGCTGGCGGACGGCATGATGTATATGGATGAGTTATTGGCCAATCTGAAAGACCGGCTCGATATCTCCTCGGATAAGGACATCAATTCGGTTAGTTTAAGGCAATATAAACCTTCCAGCACCAAGCGAGGAAGTGTGACGGCCGATCGAATCGCGGTGCTGTATGCGACAGGTCAGATCATGGGCGGGGAAGGCAGTGAAGGGGTTATTGGATCGGCCAAAATCTCCCGCGAGCTGCGTAAACTGCGTAGGGACGATAAGGTGAAGGCAGTCGTTTTTCGGATCAATTCACCGGGCGGAAGTGCCCTGGCTTCGGATGTGATCTGGAGGGAAGTGGACCTGCTGCGTCAGGAAAAACCCATTATCGTGTCCATGGGCGATGTCGCAGCTTCAGGTGGCTATTACATCGCGGCAGCGGCTGATTCTATTTTTGCCCAACCCAATACGTTGACCGGATCCATTGGGGTCTTCGGAACCATACCAAATATGGAAAAGTTATTTAACAATCACTTGGGAATCACGTTTGATATCGTGAAAACCGGTAAGTTCTCGGATTTCATGAGTGGAAGTTTCAGCAGGCCGATGACGCGCGAAGAAGAACAGATCATGCAGTTAGAAGTTAATCGTATTTATGACACGTTCCTTCAGCGCGTGGCGGATGGACGTTCCTTATCTACGGAACAGGTAGACAGCATAGGTCAGGGGCGCGTATGGAGCGGCGCACAAGCCCTAGAAATCGGCTTGGTGGATAGACTTGGAGGATTGGAAGACGCCATCGCTGCAGCAGCACAGAAAGCGGATATGGAGGAATATAGAATCGTGCGTTACCCAG
>DASRQK010000149.1:0-7976 GCA_035645875.1 Sphingobacteriaceae bacterium
ACATTATGCATACTTCTGACATTGTCCAATACAATAACCAAGGAGTTTTTCCGCATTTCTTTGAATTCCTGAATCGTCGGCCGATTCAATTCTTCCATGGATAATTTTTGCATGGGACAAAGTTATCATAATAAATACAAATAGACTTTGAATATTAAAATATCCATCGTATATTTGCAGTCCGAAAATTTAGAGAAAAAAATAAAATTTAGCTTTTATATAATGGCAAATCATAAATCAGCGCTCAAAAGAATCAGATCAAATGCTGCGAAGCGTTTGAGAAATCGCTATCAAGCGAAAACCACTCGTAATGCAATCAAGAAGTTAAGACTGACCACTTCGAAGGAAGAGGCACAAACCATGTTGCCGGGTGTGATTTCTATGCTGGATCGTTTGGCTAAGAAAAACGTTATTCACAAGAAAAAAGCTTCGAATAACAAATCCAAACTAACCAAGTTTGTGAACAAACTGTCCTAAGGGATCGTCCTATAAAATCTTAAAAAGCCGGAGTCCGAAAGGATGTCCGGTTTTTTCGTTTATTTTTATAGGCGAGATTTGATCATGCCTTTTAGATAAAATTCATCAAACTCTTTTTTAGTGTTACTTCTCACAACTAAAGGAATATTTATTAAATCCCCATTTTTCAATATTGAACTCCCCATGATAGAAAGTTTCATGTTTGCACTTTCTCCAGGACCTAGTCGATAAGAGGACAAAGTAATATCTGTGCAATTACACCCTGCTGTAATACTTTTAATAATCAATGAGTCCTGTCCTCCATTATTTAAAACTAAATTAATTTCGGTTATATTTCCTGCCTCAATATAACCAATTTCTAAATCTTCATTCGTGATTAAAATTTCAGAACTTTTAATTTTTGGGGAACAACAAATCACTAAAAATATTATGCACAAATGAGCAGAAAGGCGAAGCTTTTCTATTACAGGCTCCACGTGCAATAGTATCATTTCTTCAAAAATTAATCAACCACTATGGGCGTAGTGCCTTCACATAATCCGTCACAATGAAACAAAAACAAAGTACCGCAAGAATAAGTGTCTATTACGCATAAACTGACTTTGCAATCTTTTCCTCCAGAACAATAATCGCTTTTAGTTGCACAATCACAATCATTAAGACCCTCATTTTCAATAGACATACTCTTTAACTCATTAAACTCCTTTAAGGTATTAAATGAAAACATATAGGATAGCTGTTCATCCGAAAAAGCATTTTTTGCTTTCTCCTCCCAAGTATTTATAAATTCTTTAGCCTTAAAATTCAATGAACTGCCTTCTTTATAAACTTCAGGCTTCAAAAACTCTCTTAGCTTATCAATAATTTCAATTTGTTCCTCATCTAATTTAAAATCTCTTATAAAATTATTAAACCTAATGTTTACAAATTGACATTTCTCTTCAGGCGTTAAGTGATCAGAAAAACTTGCTCTTCTGGCATCAATAGTTTTTAAAGACATAACAGCACTACTTACTGCCCAATCTTTATCACTTGATCCTATTGGTCCAAAATTCGGTTCTTCTCTATAACATGAAATTGATAGAAAAGACAGAACAGTAAACCAAAAAACTATTAATATTTTTCTCATAATTCTTTTTCTAATTGGAAAATTAAACAATAAACCATACCTTAATCAGATAAAAGTCTCAACAATGATACAAATTTATTTTTGTATTTAGTTATGGAACAATCATTTGACTTAAAAATAACTCATCAGCAGTATCGATATCATAGAAACACATTATGAAACTTAGGCTGTACATCCACTACATGAAGGAAATTTTCTGGATTAATTTTGCTATTTCAGGGCTGTTCGCATTCTTTAGCCCGATAGAATTGACACTCTTTAGCCAGCCCTTATTATCAAATTTCTTGATTTTTTTCGCCTCGATAGGTTATGGGTTAACTGTCATGACGTTTCACTATTTCAACAAGAGTACCCTGTACATCTATTTCAATAAAGGAATATCAATCATACATTTATACATCGTTGGGTTTATATTCAATTTGTTGTTGATGTTTGTTCTATTCACAATGGTGAATTGCTTATGAATCAACCTAAAGAACTATATGTGGATTCTGTGCAGTTTAGCTATTCCCGCAAACAGCCATTGTTGATTGGTGGTTATCTAAAATGTCGCGTGGGTGATATCATTGGATTATTGGGCAGGAATGGAAGCGGTAAATCCACGCTGATGAAGATCATCTTTGGCACGTTGAGGGCTCATCACAGTTACATTCGGATCAATGGGATAAAAACAAGAAAAGCCTACTTGACGAATAAAATCGGTTATCTACCTCAGGATTCATTTTTACCAAAACATAAAAAGGTTCATGACCTCCTTCAACTATTGATCGGTGACAAACAATTGCTTAAGACCCTGTCAGACCATGCCCGTATCCAAACTATAAGAAGCAAAAAAGTGTATCAATTATCAAGTGGCGAACGGCGCTACCTGGAAATAGGTATATTGCTGTATCAGCCGACCGATTTTATCCTACTGGATGAACCATTCACAGGCCTTTCACCCCAATCCATCGAAGACATTTCTGCATTGATCCTTCAGTTTAAAAATACAAAAGGAATCGTTCTTTCAGACCATGACTATCACCATGTGTGGGCGATATCCACACAAATTCTGCTGCTGCAGAATGGAAGTTGCCGCCAAATCGATCATAAAAAAGAATTAGAGTTTCATTACCTACCCGAAGGAACCGTTGATGAATGATGAAAATGTCACTTCGGAGTACGTATAAAACTAATCCAAACTGATTAAGTATCGATTTTAGCGTACTTGGCGTTCCGTTCGATAAACTCCCGACGCGGCGCCACCTCATCGCCCATCAACATGGAAAATACATGGTCACTTTCTGCCGCATTCTCGATAGTAACTTGCCTCAATGTCCTGGTTTCCGGGTTCATGGTGGTATCCCATAATTGTTCCGCATTCATCTCTCCCAGACCTTTGTAGCGTTGAATACTAACACTCTCCTCTTTTCCAGACCCTTTCAAACGCTGAATGGCCGCATCCCGCTGCTCATCACTCCATGCATACTCATGCTCTTTACCTTTTTTCACGAGATAGAGCGGAGGCGTAGCAATGTAGACGTGGCCGCGTTCGATCAATTCCTTCATGTATCTAAAATAGAACGTCAGGATCAATGTCGTAATGTGCGAGCCATCCACGTCGGCATCAGTCATAATGATGACCCGGTGGTAACGTAATTTATCCAGGTTCAAGGCCTTCGCATCTTCCTCTGTACCTATACTCACACCTAAGGCTGTAAAAATATTCTTGATCTCGTCATTTTCGTAGATCTTATGCTCCATCGCCTTCTCCACATTCAGGATTTTACCGCGAAGCGGCAATATCGCTTGAAACTCACGATCTCGACCTTGTTTGGCCGTCCCACCGGCCGAGTCACCCTCCACCAAGTAGATCTCACATTTTGTTGGGTCACTATTGGCACAATCCGCCAATTTCCCAGGCAATCCACTTCCACCCATAACGTTCTTACGTTGCACCATTTCGCGGGCTTTACGGGCCGCAGCACGTGCTTGGGCAGCTATGATCACCTTTTGAACAATGATCTTGGCTTCCTTTGGATTTTCTTCCAGGTAAACATTCAATATCTCACCGACGGCTACATCTACCGCTCCCATCACCTCGCTATTCCCTAACTTGGTTTTGGTTTGTCCCTCAAATTGAGGCTCGGCGACTTTCACAGAAATAATGGCTGTGAGGCCTTCACGGAAATCATCCCCTGCGATCTCTACCTTCAAATTTTTAAGCAAACCAGAACGATCGGCATAGGCTTTCAGGGTTCGGGTCAATCCCCGTCTAAAACCTGCCACGTGCGCACCACCTTCGATGGTATTGATGTTATTCACATAAGAGTGCACGTTTTCGGCAAATGTATCGTTGTACTGCAACGCCAACTCAATCGGCACCCCTTGCTTTACGCCCTCAATATAGATGGGTTCAGGGATCAAGGATTGTCGGGTTCCATCTAAATATTTCACAAATTCACTTAGTCCGCCCTCTGAATAAAACTCTTCCGAACGAAAACGACCATCTTCCATCACTTCCCGCTCGTCCGTCAAAGACAAACGAATTTTCTTGTTCAAGAAAGATAACTCTCTAAGCCTGGAGGCCAGCGTGTCGTAACTATATGTCGTGGTCAATGTAAAGATTTCCGGATCGGGATGAAAAGTCACCTTTGTACCGGTCGAATCGCTTTCCCCGATCACCTTAACTTCAAACTGAGGTTTACCTTGTTGATATTCCTGCACAAAGACTTTACCTTCACGGTGAACTTCAGCTCTCAATAAACTAGAAAGTGCGTTCACACAGGAAACACCCACACCATGAAGACCACCGGACACTTTATAAGTATCCTTATCAAACTTTCCACCAGCGTGCAAAACCGTCATCACGATCTCTAAGGCAGATTTATTCTCTTTTTTATTGATCCCGGTAGGTATACCTCGACCATTATCTAACACCGAAATCGAATTATCCGCGTGTATGGTTACTTCAATATTATCACAATAACCAGCTACAGCTTCATCAATGGAGTTATCAACCACTTCATAAACCAAATGGTGCAAACCCTTTGGTCCGGTGTCTCCAATGTACATAGACGGTCGTTTTCTAACCGCCTCCAATCCCTCTAAAACCTGAATGTTATCCGCCGAATAATCAGCAGGGTTTTTCTTTTCTTCGCTCATGCTATTTTATACCGTAAAATAAAGTAAGATAAACACAAATATACGAAAAAAATACGAAAAAATCAGTAGGTTTGTCCCAATAAATATATTCATTTTACATTAATCATTATGATCAAAGCATTCGCTCCTATTTTCAAAATCGGCTTTGCTGCATTGTTGGCCACGACCTTTATTTCATGTAATCAAGGGGCCGGTACGACATCGACAACTCCTGACTCCTTATCGACGGCAAACGTCGCTCCTTCAATTGTTTATGTAAATTCCGATAGTCTACTTACCCATTATGAGTACTTCAAAGAAATAAATACTACGCTGGAAGCAAAAGCAAAGAAGGCTCAAGACGATTTGCAATCCCGCAGTTTAGCTTTTCAGCGAGAAATCGCAGATTATCAGCAAAATGCTGGCACCATGAGTGCTGCTGACCGTCAATCCACGGAAGAACGCTTAGCCCGCAAACAGGATGAACTTGCACGGCACCAGCAAAATGCGAGTGCTTCTTTTGCGCAAGACGAAGCAGAGGAGATGGAAAAACTGTATACCAGAATCACGGACTACCTGAAAGCGCACGCGCAAGAGAACGGTTATCAATATGTCTTGACTTACAGTACGTCCAATCCAGCTGTGTTATACGCTGATTCCAGTTTGGAAATTACATCTGAAGTCGTTAAAGCACTAAATGATGCATATGCGAAAGAGAAATCAGCAAACTAGTCAGATTTTCTACATTTAAAAAAAGGGCGGGCTGATTCATTAAATTAGCCCGCCCTTTTTAAATGGGGATTATTTCCCTACAGCATTTAGTGGAACAAGTGCTCCATCAAATCCAGTAGGTTCAGTACCCTTAATAAATTCCTATCTTAATAAATTCCTATAAAGTATTGATCCGCACCTGAAACAGTGGCAGCACCTTTGGTTCCCTCCGGGCTGGAAGAATTGACATCGTAGGAATAAATGTGTCCGGGCGCACCCACCGGTGAAAGCGCAATATAAAACTTACCGTCTTTAATCACGGATGACTGCCATTGCGTTAACCAGAGACCATCGGGCACATGGAGGTCAACCACAGTGTGATTGATCAGATCCATGCGTGCAATGCCCCAAGCAGAAGAATACGAAGGCTCGCCTTGCGGATTCACTCCAATCTGAATTTGTTCCAAATGTCTCTTTTCGTATGGAATGTAGGCGATGCCATTGCCCGCATAGAAAAATCCATTGCTGGAAGTTGGATTGCCTAATAATTCATCCAAACGATACGTGTAAGTGGGGTGATATTCGCCGTCTACCAATTTAACAATGGTCGTTTTGTTATCGGCATTGATCAATTGATAAATCTCGCCTTGCTCATTAACCTGTTGGGTCGGAGTCCTGTACCCATTGGTAGAGCCTACCGCTAGATCGGTTTGAATCACGGTCAAATTGCTCAGGGATGGGTAATCCACGACTAAGGTGAAAGCTTTATCAATGGCATCATTTTTACCGGTGCTCGGATTGAATTTGGCTGCAGCTGCACCAAAATACAATTTACCATTCGAAAGTACCGGACAGTCTATCCGGGTAATATTATAGCCTTGGGCCTTCAAATCGCCTGGCATTTCAAAAGATACATCCGAACGATAACCAGGGTTTAACTGCATGGTCTCAAAGTTTAAAATACCGATTGTGACTTTCATTTCGTGGCCCAAATAAGTCGTTCCATCGTACTGTGCTTCACTTTTAATATAATGCAGAGCGCCCAAATCTTCATTCAGCTTATAAAAGCGAAGTGTGGGCGTGCCCAAAGGGACAGAAGCGTCGATGGTGGACAACTTGATGTAATTACTCCCACCTCTGAACTCCCATTTATCGACAGTTCCAACGGTATACGTCAAGCTATAAACGTACTTACCATCTGCGGAAGGAAAGATTCTGGAAGTCCGCCCCGTACTCAATAACGTGCCTGCATTTTCAAAGGAGATCGTTCCGGAGTTCACATCAGACACCCCTTGCATATAGGTACCGGAAATCGATCCAGAGCCACTGGCAAAAGCCAATTGAAAATCTTGTTCCTCTGTCGGGAGCTCGACAATGGGATCCTCTTTATCGGAACAAGACATGAAAAAGGCGACGGCACAAGTACTGATTGCCAATAGGCTGCGTATATTAGAAATTCTTGGTCTTTGCATAATTAATTTAATTAATATATTTTTTGGATTAATTAGAAATATTAAAAATTGTAAACGATTTTACTATAAAAAGCTCTTCCTGGCTTCTGTAAGCCAAAGTTGTCAAAGCGTTGACGATTAAACATGTTTTTAAGATCGGCGCTGAAGCTGACTTTCTGGCCGGGGAAGGTATAGACAAAGCCCAGATCATTGGAAAGCTGCGTGGGAATTTGATCCAAATGATTCAAGCCTACATTGGACCAATTTCGTAAAAAGCCTTCTACAAATGCGGTGTGAAAATGGACAAGCATCCGATCGGCAGTCTGTAAAAAGTTTGGGAATTGGTAGGAAAAGGTTGCGTTCAGTTTGAAAGATGGCTCGTTTCTGATCTGCTGGCGATAATACAGGTATTCCGCACCTTCTTTGTTGTATCGCGTATTAAAAAGGACGTCAAATTTGGAGAAATTCAGTGTGAAATTAAATCGATCGCGATAATCGTAGATCAATTCTGCATCAATTCCCCGGCTCAGTACGTCCTCCAAATTCTCGTAATAGGACGTTCCGCTGTTTCCAGTGGTAATCGCTTGTCGAATCATACCCTGGGTATCCCGGAAAAACAAAGAAGAATTTAAACGAAAATGATGCACACCCGCCCAGTTGAACCTCCCTAGATTGACGCCAATATTAGCATTGAGACTTTGTTCTGGCTGTACATTCCCCGGATTGATGGCATCTGCCGGACTACCGAAAATCTCCCGTTCATTCGGAAAGCGAATGGCCCGTTCCACCGATCCTAAAATATAAAGCCGGGGACGAAGTGCATAAGAAAATGCTCCGCCATAGCCATGGTATTGTTCATCCTTACGAATGCGGTTTAAATCATACAAAGGTGGATTCGCCGTCACCTGGTACGGCTCTTTGGAGGTCACTGTTTGCTGATAAAATTTATAGAACACATTACTCCGCAACTTACCAGCAAATGCGAGATTTTCATAGGTGAAGGTGCTAATGTTTTTGCTTAAATCACGGGTATTTTCTAACAATTGCAATCCTTGGGGCAAAAAGTCGTCTTCCATATCCCTCAT
>DASRQK010000150.1:0-12353 GCA_035645875.1 Sphingobacteriaceae bacterium
CTCATTGGTGGACGATGCCATTGTAGATGTAGAGAATGTCTTTAGGCATCTTCGGGAAAACCGACTTAAGCCATTGTCCGAACGCCTCAGCACCTTGCAGGTGGTCTACGAGGCTTCGAAAGAAGTGCGCATGCCGATTTTAAACTCCACCCTGATCATCGTGGCCTCCTTCTTACCCTTGTTTTTTCTTTCGGGCATGGAGGGACGCATGTTAGTCCCCTTGGGGATTACTTTTATCGTATCACTCTTCGCATCGACCTTAGTGGCATTGACCCTCACGCCGGTACTGTGTAGCTACCTCCTGCAAAATAACACAGCGAAGGAAACGCCTCAGGAACCTTTTGTAGTAAGGCATCTAAAATCTGGCTACGACCGAGTACTTCAGGGCAGCCTACGTCGTTGGAAAGTGGTATTGAACAGCAGTCTGGCCGTTTTGGTCTTAGCGGTTGTACTGTTTTTGAATTTTGGTCGAAGTTTTCTACCTCCCTTTAACGAAGGTTCATTTACCATCAATGTCGCGACTTTGCCGGGGACTTCCCTGGAAGAATCGGACAAAATCGGACGACTGGCTGAGGAAATCGTCATGGGCATACCTGAGGTTAAAACGGTGATACGAAAAACAGGGCGAGCGGAATTAGACGAACACGCTTTGGGTGTACACGTTTCCGAACTCGAGGCACCTTTTGAAATCATCGACCGACCTCGAGATGCAGTGACCGAGGAATTGCGTGAAAGATTAGGGGAAATTCCAGGGATCAATCTGGAAATTGGACAGCCCATTTCTCACCGTATCGATGTCATGCTTTCCGGAAACAAGGCCAATATTGCCATCAAAATTTTCGGAAATGAGCTGAATAAACTCTTTTCATTGGGCAATGAAATTCAAGCGGCTATCCAAGATGTCCCCGGCGTTGCAGACCTGAACGTCGAGCAGCAGGTCGAACGACCGGAACTAAGTATTCGCCCAAAACGAGAACTAATGGCGGCTTATGGATTGACCCTGCCCGAGTTTAAGGAGTACATAAATGTCATGCTGGCCGGTGAAGTCGTATCCCAAGTCATGGAAGGCGGGCGGAGATTCGACTTGACCGTGAAAGTGGATGATAAGCACCGTACAACTATCGCCAGTTTGAAAGAGTTGACTGTCGATGCAGGAGGACGAAAGGTTCCTTTGGGTCAATTAGCGGATTTTGTTTCCACCGCCGGCCCCAATACCATCAATCGGGAAAATGTGCAAAGACATGTAGTCGTGAGCGCGAACACTGCCGGTCGGGATCTGCGTTCGGTGGTAGCGGATATCCAGAAAAGAATTGATCAGGAAATCAGCTTACCGGATGACTATTACATTCAATATGGGGGACAATTTGAAAGTGAAATGCGCGCGTCCCGCACCCTAATGGTGACCTCGATCTTCGCCATATTGGTAATCTTCCTCTTGATTTACAATCAATTTCGAAATACGCGTCAGGCGGCCCTTATTATGCTGAATCTGCCCATGGCACTCATTGGCGGAATTTTCATGATCTGGATGACTTCCGGCGTGGTCAGTATTCCGGCGATCATTGGGTTTATCTCCCTGTTTGGTATCGCTACGCGAAATGGATTATTGCTCGTCGATCGATACAATACCCTACTGGCCGAAGGTTATTCCTTGGACGAATCCATTCGCAAAGGCTCCATGGATCGCATGATTCCCATCCTGATGATGGCCATTTCTACGGCCTTGGCGCTTTTACCTTTGGCCCTACAGGCGGATCAACCGGGCAATGAAATCCAGAGTCCCCTGGCCCAGGTTATTTTAGGCGGTCTACTCACCTCAACTATATTAAACATGATCATTATCCCCATCGTCTATCGGTGGATGGGTGCAAAAAAAGAAAACGCATGAAAAGTTTCATTATAAAACACACTGAAATCATGTGCCGCAGTTTACAGCGCTTCGGGCTGTTAGGCCTATTGATCGGAGCTTTTACGGGTTTGGATGCTCAAGAAAGCGAAGTCTAGCGGACCATGATCGATGAAATCGAACGGAACAATACCCGCCTGCAGGCCAGTCAGGAAAGTTTAGCGGCCGAAAAAGCAGGAAATCGCGTGGGAATTCGGCCGGCAGATCCCGTAGTCGGGATCAATTACCTTAAACCCAATCCCCGATTGGCCGATCACCGTTTGGATTACTCGGTCTCCCAAGAATTGGAATTTCCAACGGTTTACGGCTTAAGGCGTCAGGTGGCGAGCCGTCAGGATCGGGTCTTGGATCAGGTGCATGGATTGCAACGCCGTGATTTGGTGGATGAGGCACTCCAAACCTGGCTGGATTGGGTGTACAGGCAAGAAAACCGCCAGGTCCTGCAGCTCCAGCGGGAGCATGCGGAGCAGCTGGCCGAAGCGTATCAACGCGCCTTCGATGCGGGATCTGTTTCGGTTTTGGAGCGAAATCGGGCGCGGGTGTTCGCTCAAAATGCGCAACAAGCTGTGGCGCTCAACGAGATCGAGCTGGAAGGCAGCTGGTACGAGCTGATCCGCCTGAACGGCGGGCAGGCATTGGCAAAAGTTCCCCAGGCCTATCCGGCCTGGGACCTGCCTCCCAGTTTTGAGCAATGGTTCTCCCAGGTGTCGGATCGGGAGGCAGGTATGCACGTCCTGGAAGCTGAGCTCGAGGTGCTGCGCACCGAACAGCAGTTAGCCACAGCGATGGGCTTACCGAACATCAGCCTCGGATACATGCGCGAACAAGATATAGAAGTGGATTTCCGAGGCTTCACCCTGGGTTTGAGCCTGCCGCTGTGGCAAAACCGCGGGCGTGCCCAGCACGCCCGCTTAAAAAGTCGAGCTCAGCAAAGCCTGCTGGAGGACGCGGGCCAACAGTTCGAACTCCAGCAACGCCACCTCTACCAAAAGGCCCGCGCCTTGCACCAACAACTCAGGGCGCTGCGATCCCTGCTGGCTGAAAGCCAAGAGCCGCAGCTACTCCGCAGCGCCCTAGACCTGGGTCAGATCTCGCTACTGGATTATTTTATGGAATTGGGGATTTACTATGATTTACAGGAGAAATTAGTTACGGCCGAACGGGATTATTACATGACCCAAGCCGCCATGCGCGTCAGCCTCTACTAGTCGACCCAAGCAGCCATCAAAGTCAGCTGTTATGAGTGGATTCAAACCGAGTCGTATTTTTCCAGCTGCTTAAGAAGCACGGCAAAATCCTTAGGATAAGGCGCTTCAAAGGTGTATGGTTTCCCATCTAAATTTAAGCTAAGCCCGTAAGCATGGAGTGCAAAGCGTTTCATCAGGGGTTGTTCCTCCTCACCTTTACTCAGTGAATAACCCCTGCGCTTTAATTCCGAAAGGTACACTGGTTTGCCCCGATACATGGTGTCTCCGACAATGGACGCCCTTTGGGTGGCCAGATGGATGCGGATTTGATGCATGCGGCCTGTAATAGGTCGGCATTCCACCAACGTAAAGTTTCGAAAATATTTCAGGGATTTGAAATAGGTTTCCGCATTTTTCCCCCGTGCTCTATCGATCGAAACATTCTTATTTCCTTGGTTCAATATCGGCAGATCCACCAAAATATCCTCGAAACGATGCACACCAGAAATCACAGCATGATAAATTTTCTGTACACGCCGCTTCTCAAACTCGATGGATACCAACCGATAGGTTTCCGGATTTTTCGCTAGTAATAACAATCCGGAAGTTTCCTTATCTAAACGGTGACAAACTTGCACATCTGCATCATATTTTCGGGCGAGTCGCAAGACATTGATCCCACCACCTTCCCGTTCATCCAAAGATGCCAAAAATGCAGGTTTATTCACTACGATGAGGTTCTCATCCTCGTGCAAAATCATGTCTTGAAACTTGGGGAATTTGATCACAGGGGATGTCACATCTTTCATACCACAAAATTATGGAAAAATTGGTACAGTTTATGCATTGCTTTTAGGTAAATTAATTCAAAATGAAGAAGAATCAGTATCTGAACCTATTTCTCGCCGGAGCATTAATCATTGGATTAACCTCCTGCGAAAGCCAACGTCCTGCTGGGCAGAACGCTGGTGAGCAAACAGAATCTCAAGTGCTACACGTGGGAGATAACAGCGAAGTGTCCCTGGATTGGGCCGGAACCTATATCGGAGTGTTGCCCTGCGCGGATTGTCCCGGAATAGAAACGGCCTTGACCATGAATATGGATGGCACTTATGTGCTCCAGACCAAATATCAAGAACGCGGCGACAGTGTCCATGTGGATCAAGGTGCGTTCACATGGGACCCGACCGGTAGTCACATTACTTTAGGTGAAAGTGAAGGCATTAAATTCCAAGTGGGCGAAAACCAGCTTTTCCATTTGGACCAAGCGGGCAATCGCATCCAAGGTGCACTTTCGGAATTCTATATCTTGAAAAAAGCCGATCGCCAGGTGACCGATATTTATTGGGAACTCATCGAGATCAACGGACAGTCCATGGAAGGCGTAGAACTGATGAAGGAGGCTTATATCCGCTTAAATTCGGAAGACATGCGCGCCGAAGCGAACGGAGGTTGTAATGGTATGGGTGGCACATTTACCCTGGATGAAGAAAGCAACCGCCTCAGTTTCTCCCAAATGATGAGCACGAAAATGGCCTGCCAAAATATGGAAATTGAGGACCAATTAGCGGACGTCCTGCAACGAACGGATTCGTATGCCTTAGCGAACGATACCCTTCAATTGTTCCGTGCACGCATGGCCCCTTTAGCTAAATTTAAAGCTGTTTACGTGAAGTAAAAACGGTTTAAAAAGCGGCTTACACAAACCGTTTTCACGAGTACATCGAATAAGATTTTTAAATCGCTTTAGATTTTCTTGATCAATGTTTGATCGATGGCCTGTCTTTTCAGGTCATCGACAGCATATTCTTCTGCATAACCATTCCAGCGGTTCACGACCTCCAGACATTCTTCTATGACCTGATCCGGTCTTCTAATCGAATTTTGTTCGGCCAGAGCGAGCAGATCCTGCCGAGAAAATCCCTTCCTTTTTCCATTAATACTGAGGTTATGTTGACTGACCCACACGCTATCCGGTCGATAAGCGAAACAAATATCATAGGCTGGAGCCAAGGTCCATTGTCCCGTCTCCGGAGACATTAAGAATGAAAAATTCTTAGTATGGTCATCACAATTTCTGGCGATCACATTAAACACCATCCTGCGGTACATCTGTTCGGCCTCCGCATAACTCAGTTTGAGCATGCGCATGGTCTGAAAAAGCTGTTCATAGCTGTAGGACGTAATATTCGCGAAATCATAATGCTGCATCGCACAAAAAGTCTGACTATGCATTTTTAAAGAGCGATCTGCATGCGAAGCTCCAATATTTTCTCCAGATTGGCGATCAAATCTTTTGGTCATAAAATGAGCTCGTCCACTTTCTTCGACCAAGCGACTTTCCATCATATGGATTCCAAAATCGGTTGCCATCTTATAATAGGCCATCTCTATCCGTCCGTAGCCTTCAGAGGCACCAAACTGCACATCGCTGACCCCATCAAATTTGATCAGGTAATGTTCGTATCCCGGTTCCGCATTGCTCTGGCCGGATTTAATTTCTCCCGTTTGTTCATTCCAAGCAATAATCGCTTTGGGACGTGCGCCTCCTGCCGATGTACCCATTTTCAGCACATCCAACATCACATCCCGGATCTCATCCGAAGTTTGCAAATATAGTTCTTCCTTCTTGGCCAATATGGCTTTGGTCGCATCGATCAAACTGGATAATTCAAAGGTATAAGAGGATGATTCTTTACTTTTGAGCACAGGCTCAAATTCCAATGCTCCCATTCCTCTCTGACCGATAAAACACAAGAGTTCTACTGGGTTCAATGAATTCTCAGGACGGCCTTGTTGGGCCAACCACACATTGATCAACTCCTTCCCATAGCGGTCGGGCAGAGAGTCCGCCAGCAGACCGGGCAAACCTCTAAAAGTTTCATTTTGGCTCAAATTAGGAAAGGAGTAGATGCGGCTTTTGTGAGGCATCTTTAGTGGCGACAAGGGAAATCGATCCAAGTCGAATCGGGGGTCAAATTCGAAACTACCCCATCCGGTTTCTCGATTCCATGCCACCGCCCCAGCACGCTTACCCCATATATTTACGTATGCCGTGGTTACCATTCCGGATCGTCTGAATTTTTACGGGAATAGCCTTTGTTCCGGGGGCTAGAAGCTCGTAATTTAGTGGGCATGATCCCTTTAGCTAATTGGATCGGGCTCATTTCCTCTCTTAGTTTGAGATCCTTTAACACATAAAGCGCATCCAAGGTCCGGAGGATTTTAATAAAATTCAGCAAAGATGCACCTTCACCCCGTTCGATGAGGCTCAATGTAGATCGGCTAATGGCCGCTTTTTTTGAAAATTGTTCTTGCGTAACATTCTGCCGAATACGCGTCTGCTTGATAAATTTTCCGATCTCCTTTAAGATGGCTTGATCCGAAAGAAGCCAAATGTCTGAATTTTCACTCATAATACACGATATTATCACCCAATGCCTTATATTCAACTCATAAATAGCCACAGAACCACACGAGAAGACAAATGTATGAAAAATAACGCACAATCACAAAAAAACCAGTCAATGAGCGATTATTCACTCATTAAAGTAACTAAACCAGTATCCAGGTCTCCAGAAGAAAACCATCCAGAAATTACCTAAACCCAGCATTAATCACCTCTAAGGTGCCTGCACCGGGACAAAGTTCGGATTCGGAATGGGCGTACAAAGGCTTCAATGCTGTTTTCAGCGTTCGGTGTAGATCTGCACGCGGCTCGACATAAATCATACCTGTCAAAATCTCGCCCCGTTGATCGGCTTCATGCAGCATTTGTTTGGCCGAAAAACGATCGTGCGGATCCCATTCTTGTGCTAATTTATTGAATTGTAGCACGCTCCCGTCATGTAAAGTTACCTGAGTGGAGGATCCCTCGGCATAGGAGGTGGTGATCTCCTCTTCTTCCGGCACAAAATCTATGGTGGAAGTAGCTTCTAAATGCTCCCGAACATAATCGTAAGATTTAGTGGAACCGGGATTGTTATTAAAGGTCACACAGGGTGAAACCACATTAATAAATGCGAAACCCTTATGTTTGATGGCTGCTTTGATCAATGGTACCAATTGATCCTTATCCCCACTGAAGCTCTGTGCGACGAAAGAAGCGCCCAGCTCGACGGCCAGACTGGCCAAGTCAATTCCTTCAAACGCATTGACCGAGCCGGCCTTACTCACTGATCCCAGATCGGCCGTGGCCGAATCTTGTCCTTTGGTCAGACCATAACAGCCGTTGTTCATCACTATGTAAACCATGTCTAGGTTCCTGCGGATGACATGCACGAATTGTCCCATGCCGATAGAAGCCGTGTCCCCGTCTCCAGATACACCAATGTAGACCAGATCTTTATTCGCCAGATTGGCGCCGGTGGTTACGCAGGGCATGCGGCCGTGAACGGCATTGAACCCGTGCGATTTACCAAGGAAATAGGCCGGAGTCTTGGAAGAACAACCGATACCCGACATTTTTGCAATGCGATGCGGCGAAATATCCAGCTCGAAACACGCCAGTTGGATCGCCATACCTATACTATCGTGCCCGCATCCAGCACATAAGGTAGACATAGCCGCCTCATAATCCTTTAAGGTATTCCCAATATTATTTTTAGGCGTTCTGGGATGCCTAAATGCTGGTTTTAGATAACTCATGTGAATCGCGATGTTTAGTAGTAAAATAATCTTGAATTTGCCGTACAATCGTGTCGGCCGTGATGGGCATGCCATCGTAATGCAGTACAGGCACCAGTTTTTCCGGTTCAATGCCAGCCTCGATCAATAATAGGCTGCGCATCTGAGCGTCCCGGTTTTGCTCGACTACAAATACCTGTTGATGGGCAGCTATAAATTCCTTCACTTCGGGACCGAATGGGAAAGCCATGATGCGTATGGTGTCGAGTTTTAACCCGTCTCGCTCCAGGATGTCCCGAGCTTCTTCCGCAGCCTGCGCGGAGGTGCCATAAAACAACATGCCACAGGCTGCTTTTTCTGAATGATAATCGATTTTAGCTGCAGGAACTTGGGTTTTGATGGTTTCCCATTTGAGGGCCAATCTTTCCATATTGCGTTGATAGGCAGCACTGTCTTCGGTGTACCGAGCATATTCGTCTCTAGAGGTTCCACGAGTCGTGTAGGCGCCTATAGACTGATGCTCACCTGGAAGACTGCGATAGGTCACCCCGTCACCGTCGGTATCCAAATAGCGCCCGAATGAGACCAACTCATCCAGCTCCTTCGCCGTATAGCGCTTGCCTCGCTGATATACACGGTCTTCATCCCAGGCGAACGGACGGGTCACGTAATCATTCATGCCCAGGTCCAAGTCAGTCATTAGAATTATCGGTGTTTGAAATTGATCCGCCAGATCAAAACTCAAGGCAGTCAGGTCGAAACATTCCGTGGGATCGGACGGGAACAGCAGTACATGTTTAGTGTCTCCATGGGAAGAATAGGCGGCGAGTAATAAATCGGATTGCTGCGTACGCGTAGGCATGCCTGTGCTGGGTCCAGTTCGCTGTACATCGATCAGCACCGTGGGTAATTCGGCGAAATACCCCAAGCCCAAAAACTCATTCATCAGCGACACGCCCGGACCACTGGTGGCTGTAAAGGCTCGTGCACCGCCCCAGGTGGCTCCTAACACCATGCCCATAGCGGCTAATTCGTCCTCGGCCTGCACAATGGCGTAGCGTTTCTCACCGGTTTCGGGATCTACGCGATAATGCTTGGCATAGATTTCAAAGGCTTCGGCCACCGATGTAGACGGGGTGATGGGATACCATGCGACCACAGTCGCTCCGGCGTACACGGCCCCCAAGCCGCAGCCCAGATTGCCATCCACCATGATGGAATCCCCAATTAGATCCCGGCGTTCTAAACGTATGGGTAAGGGATAGGTTAAATGCGTTTTCACGTAGTCCACGCCCAGTCGAATGGCTTTGACGTTATCGGCTACTAAATGAGGTTTCTTTGCGAATTGTTCACCAATCAAGCCTTCCACTTCGGATAAATCCAGATCGAGCAACACGGAGAGTGCCCCCACGTAAATGATGTTCTTTAATAATTGGCGAACCCGGGGATTGGTAAAATTGTTATTGGCCAATTCGGTCATGGGAATCCCGATGTATTGAATGTCTTCCCGCTGTAAATTGGGCGATAGGGGTTTGGTATTGTCATAAACAAAATAACCGCCCACTTTTACGGCAGCCACATCTTGAGGCATGCTTTGGGGATTGACTGAAACCATCACATCCACACCCTCGCGCCTACCCAAATAGCCTGCTTCGCTGACACGGATCTCGTACCAAGTCGGCAAACCCTGGATATTGGAGGGGAAAATATTTTTGGGGGAAATGGGAATTCCCATTCTGAAAATGGCTTTGGCGAATAAATTGTTCGCACTGGCTGACCCAGTTCCGTTTACATTGGCAAATCGGACGACGAAATCATTGATTCCTTCTCGTTGTGTCATGATTATATGTTCGGTTATAGTTGAGTAATATCAAATGCTTTGGTCGTCTTATACAGAAACTTCTGCATATCCCAGGCAGAGGTCGGACAACGCTCGGCACAAAGCCCGCAATGCAGGCACACGTCTTCATCTTTGACCATGACGCGGCCGGTTTTAAGGGTGTCGGATACTAAAATATCCTGCTCGGTATTCAATGCCGGCACCAGTAAATTTTGTCGCAAGGTTTCTTCGTCTGCGTTTTCGGTAAAGGTAATGCAGGACGTGGGACAAATATCCATGCAGGCATCACATTCTATACAAAGGTTTTCGGTAAATACCGTCTGCACATCACAATTCAGGCAGCGCATGGCTTCCCGATACGCATCTTGTTTATCAAATCCCAGTTCCACTTCAAGTTTTCGATCAGTCAGCGTGACGGATTTGTCTTCTTGTGGTACAACATAACGCTCATCGATGACCACACCACTGTCATAACTCCATTCGTGTACGCCCATTTTTTGGCTGAACAAATTGGTATATGGGGACGGTCTATCTTGGATATCCTCTTTTTCACAATGCAGGTGAATGGACACGGCAGCTTGATGCCCCTGAGCTACGGCTGTAATCACATTTTCCGGACCAAAAGCTGCATCTCCTCCAAAAAACACATGTGGAAGTGTGGACTGAAAGGTCGTTTTATCCACTACCGGCATGTCCCACTTACCGAATTCCAATCCCAGATCACGCTCTATCCATGGGAAAGAGTTTTCCTGGCCAATCGCGATCAAGACCTCATCCGCCTCGATAAATACGGGGTCTTCGCCGGTTGGCACTAAGCTGCGCTTACCATTTTCATCGTACTGAGCTTCCACTTCTTGGAAGGTCATGCCTTTTAATTTTCCGTTTTCCACCTCGAAAGTCAGGGGTACGTGATTATTAAAGAATGCAATATCTTCGTGCATGGCATCCTCTTTTTCCCAGGGCGATGCCTTCATATCTTCAAAAGGGCTGCGCACCACGACCTTTACGTCTTTTCCACCAAGACGACGCGCTGTGCGGCAGCAGTCCATTGCGGTATTTCCTCCACCCAACACGATCACTTTCTCACCCACTTTTTCCCGGTGCTCAAAAGCCACACTGGCCAACCATTCTATACCGACGTGGATAAATTCAGCTCCAGCCTGCCGACCCGGTAGGTTCGGCAGATCACGTCCTTTTGGAGCACCGGTTCCAATAAAGACCGCATCATAATTCTGGTCTAATATGGATTTTAAGCTATTGACCCGCGTTTTAAAATGCTGATGCACCCCGAGGTCCAATATATAACCCACTTCTTCGTCCAAGACTTCAGCGGGCAGACGGAAGGAAGGAATCTGGCTACGCATCATGCCTCCTCCCGCTTCATTCTCATCATAAATGTGCAATTCGTAACCTAATGGCGCCAGGTCACGGGCGACGGTCAAAGACGCAGGGCCTGCTCCGATCATGGCTACCTTCTTTCCATTGAATGGGAAGGGGCCGGCTGGCATATGCTGACGCACATCATCTTTATAATCTGCCGCCACGCGTTTCAAACGACAAATGGCCACGGGCTCTTCTTCTACCCGAGTCCTTCTACATGCCGGTTCACAGGGGCGATCACATGTTCGACCGAGGATGCCGGGAAAGACATTGGATTCCCAATTGACCATATAGGCTTCCGTATACTTCCCCGCTGCGATCAGTCGAATATATTCGGGCACAGGTGTATGCGACGGGCAGGCATATTGACAGTCCACCACTTTGTGGTAGTACTCGGGGTCTTTCACATTGGTCGGTTTCATCATAAAATTGGTTTCATCTTCATTAGACATTGTAAAGAACAAAGTAATACTTTCCTCCGCAATTAAACAAGTTTAGAAGGGACTTTCTGGTCCGCTTGGCAGTCCCTAGAAAAATGTTTCTGGTTTTTGACTACATTTTCCGAATCCCAATCGATCAGCGCTTGTAGCGGCTGGCTCCGTATGGGACAATGATCCACACTGCAATACCTACAGCAGGCCGGTTCACAAGGGTCCACATGAATAAATAATTCGGTTTCTGCCCCCTGCTGCTCATTGACAATCTGATCAATTTCCGAGATTTTATCATGCACCAATTCCAATTGGTAATAATTGGGCATCGTCAAATGACAATCAATATGGAGTTGTTGACCATAGCGTTGCACCCGTAAATTATGCACGTCTATCCAGTCCGGACGACGATTATTCTGCAAAATCGTCACAATCTGCTCGACCAATTCGGCGTCCGATTCATCCATAAGTCCCGCTATGGAACGTCGCAGCAGGCGATAACCGCTAAATAAAATATAGAGCCCAAGCCCTACCGATAAAACGATATCGATCCAAGCCCAACCGGTCAGTAACATCAGGAGCAAGCCTCCCAATAAGCCTAGGGTGCTGTAGGCATCTGTTTGCAAATGCCTACCGTCTGCCTCTATGGTGAGTGAATGAAGCTTACGGCTTTGTTTCACCATATAGGAACCATAGCCCCAATTCACCAAGCCCGTCAAGGCGATTAGCCCCATTCCCTCCAGCAGTCGTTCTATACTTTCGGGAAAGAACACATTATAAATCGCTTTCCCCAAAATCAACACGCCTGCAATAAAGATCAGGCCACCCTCCAAAAAGACGGAAAAAAACTCCACTTTACCGTGGCCATAAGGATGATTGTCATCCTTTGGCTTAGCCGCCAGGTGGATACTATAAAAGGCAAAACCCGAAGCCACTACATTCACGATACTCTCCATGGCATCGGTAAGAATGGCATTGGACCC
>DASRQK010000151.1:0-8155 GCA_035645875.1 Sphingobacteriaceae bacterium
TACAAATCCGGTGTCCCAGCCGAACCAAGCTACCATACTGCTCACCCCCTGTACCAGGTAGTCCATGGTGCCTGAAGCACGAAAAACGGCAATGGCAGCCAGAATAGCCACCAAATACGGGATGATTTTAACGGCAACATCAAATCCCTCTTTAGCTCCTTCGATAAAACTATCATAAACATTGACCCGACGAACTAATGCCAATGCGATGAAAGAGACAAATAGGCCGAGGAGTATAACATTGCTGGCCACTCGGGATATGACACCAATCTCTTCTTGAGGTAGGGTGGTGAAATAGTACAAAAGTAGCCCGATCACCAGGGTTAAACTGCCCAAGTACAGCAGAATGGTTTTGTTAAACAGATTGATCCGCTGGTAGATGGACACCATGATCAATCCAGTCAAGGTAGAAAAGAACGTGGCGAGTAGGATGGGCAGAAATACATCGGATGGGGCCACAGCGCCGGCCTCTTGCCGGTAAGCCATTATGGTGATGGGTAGGAGCGTGAGGCTGGAAGCGTTCAGCACAATGAACATGATCTGGGCGTTGGAGGCTGTGTCCTTGCTGGGATTCAGTTCTTGGAGCTCCTTCATGGCCTTCAGGCCTAAGGGAGTAGCAGCATTGTCCAGACCCAGTGCATTGGCCGAAAAGTTCATCAATATGGATCCCAATGCGGGGTGATTTTTGGGGATCTCTGGAAATAATTTATTGAAAAAGGGGCCGACTGCGCGTGCAAAAATCGCAATCATGCCCCCTTTTTCTCCGATTTTCATAATCCCCAAGGCAAAAGTCATCATCCCAATGAGCCCTAGGGATATGGTGGCTGCGTTGGTGGCTCCATCAAATAGTGAGGTGACAATTCGTTGAAAGACTTCGGTATCTCCAAAAAACACCAGTTTCACGAGTGCCACAACAAAGGCAATGAGAAAAAAACCGATCCAAACGTAATTTAATGCCATGAATAATTACAATCTCCTGGTGGATTTACAAGTCGCTAAAATGCACTGTAGAAATGCTTTCTGCTGTTTTTTCAGTTGCCATAACGACTTTTTCCGTCGCTGGTGGATCAAATTTTTGTGTGGTCAGCTGTGAGCCCTCACCGCCTACACTGATGTGTGGCGCAATGATCAAGGAAACGATGGACATTAATTTAATCAATATATTCATGGAAGGGCCCGAAGTGTCTTTGAATGGATCCCCCACGGTGTCACCTGTTACAGATGCTTTGTGGGCTTCAGATCCTTTATATTCCATTTTACCATTGATTTCTACACCCGCTTCGAAAGATTTTTTGGCATTGTCCCATGCGCCACCTGCGTTGTTTTGGAACATACCCATCAGCACGCCAGATACGGTCACACCAGCCAGTAATCCTCCTAACATTTCTGCGGAAGAAGTATCCGGGAACACGCCTTTAAATCCAAAGCCGATCAGCAGGGGAACGACTAATGCGATGGCTCCAGGTAATACCATTTCTCTCAGGGAAGCCTTTGTCGAGATGTCCACACATTTATCGTATTCCGGTGTGGCTTTATATTCCATAATTCCTGGAATTTCCCGGAACTGCCGACGAACTTCCTCCACCATGGCCATCGCCGCCCGGCCTACCGCTGCGATCGCTAGCGAGGAGAAAATAAATGGAATCATCGCTCCAATCAATAGGGCAGCGAGTACCGGCGCTTTATAAATATTAATGGCATCAATGCCGGATATTCCTACGAAGGCCGCGAAAAGCGCCAATGCCGTCAATGCTGCGGAAGCAATCGCAAAACCTTTTCCAGTAGCGGCGGTGGTATTCCCCACAGCATCCAATTTATCGGTACGCTCACGTACTTCTTTTGGTAAACCGCTCATCTCAGCGATTCCGCCTGCATTATCCGCAATGGGTCCGAATGCATCGATGGCCAATTGCATGGCGGTAGTGGCCATCATTCCGGTTGCCGCAATGGCTACACCATACAGACCCGCGAAAGAATATGAACCTACGATCCCCGTAGCCAGTATGATGGTTGGAATCATCGTTGATTCCATTCCTACGGAGAGTCCTCCGATGATATTGGTGGCATGACCGGTCGAGGATTGTTTAATGATGGAGTTTACCGGTCTTTTTCCCATCGCCGTATAATATTCCGTCACCATACTCATCAAGGTTCCGACGACCAGTCCTATGATAATCGAAATGAATACATCATTGGAGGTGAACGCAAAGCCTCTTAACGCCATCTCAGCAGGTAAAAGCCAGCCTACTACGAAATAAGATGCAACCGCAGTCAAAATAATGGAGGCCCAATTTCCGATATTTAGCGCTCTCTGTACGTCGCCTTCATCGTTTTTAATTTTAACCAATGTGGTGCCTACGATGGAGAAGATTAATCCGATACCTGCGATGAGGATCGGCAAAAGAATCGGAGCAATGCCCCCAAAATTATCCAGAGAATTTATTTCTTGGCCCAATACCATGGTCGCCAAGATGGTGGCCACGTAAGAACCGAAAAGATCCGCACCCATGCCGGCCACATCACCGACATTATCACCGACATTATCTGCGATGGTCGCCGGATTACGAACGTCATCTTCAGGGATACCTGCTTCCACTTTTCCCACTAAATCCGCCCCCACATCAGCGGCTTTCGTATAAATACCGCCACCTACACGGGCAAATAATGCAATGGATTCCGCACCCAATGAGAATCCGGCTAACACTTCAATGGCTTTAACCATTTGTACGCTATCTACACTAGCGCCAGTACTGACCACAAACATTTGGTAAAAAACGATAAAGAGGCCGCCCATCACTAAAACAGCTAATCCGGCTACGCCTAAACCCATGACTGTGCCGCCTGTAAAGGAGACTTTTAATGCTTTCATGAGGCTGCTGCGTGCTGCCTGTGTGGTGCGCACGTTGGCTTTCGTGGCGACATTCATCCCGATATAACCCGCCAAGGCAGAAGTGAATGCGCCAATGATAAAGGAAATGGAAATGATCCAACTGGAAGTCTCCACTAAAGTGCCTGACCAAGCTAAAAGCAATGCCGAAATCACCACAAAATAGGAGAGGACCTTCCACTCTGCGCGTAAAAAGGCCATGGAGCCTTCCGCGATGTAAGTAGCCAATCTGTTCATGTTTTCATCACCAGATTCTTGTTTGTTTACCCACGCCGATTTGATGATCATTACTATAATGCCAATTAAACCCAGGACAGGAATAAGATAAATTAGATTTTCTTCTAAAAAAGCCATTAGTACGTTTATAGTTTAGAATATATAATTAGTGCGTGTTTCTTACCCTACGGTGAGGGCGAAACGATTCCAAAAATAAGATCATTGGGCAAATAAACAAATTTATTCCATCAATTTATTTTTATTATTTAGAACCTTTCTTATTTACAGGTGATTTTGATATGTTTGTTCCGAGAAATCTAAAACATTTACATTATTTGATGCGATTATGAATTTGAAAGCGATATTTTTCACTGCTCTTTTCACTGCTCTTTTTGTCGTCGGGATGACGACCTTTACTTTGGCGCAGTCTTTGTCCTATCAGGTGGACGTTGAAAAATCTAAATTGGACTGGGAAGGACATCGATTTTTTGGAGGAATGCACACGGGAAACATCCACTTGCAAAGTGGTCAGCTAAACGTTTCAGATGGTCAGCTGATTTCAGGAGTCTTTCAAATCGATATGAATCGTATTGAAGTGACCGACATAAGTGGGGAACCAGCAGAACGCTTAACGGCGCATCTTAAAACAGATGACTTTTTTGATGTAGAAAACCATCCATATGCCACTTTCACGCTGAAGCACATTGATTATGCGGATGAAAAGTTAGCGGCGATCGTGGGAGAAATTAGTATTCGCGGGATTTCACAACAAATCAGTTTCCCTGCTGAGATCACGACCGAGGGCGATCAGCTTCGCGCAGTGGCTCGCGGTATCCGAGTCGATCGAACCGTGCACGATTCCCAATATGGATCAATTAATTTCTTTAGAGATTTAGGACGGAAAATTGTTCACAATGAATTTGTTCTACATGTAGAACTACTGGCCACCAAAAAATAATTTCTTATGTCTTTCGTACACATACCGTTTCGTTTATTGTTTCTTTCAGGTGTGATTTCAATCGTTGGTCTTTCCTGCTCCTCGCAAAAAGTACATGTTAATCCCGGCGCCTACGTGACCATCGATGGTACAGATGATGGGTTGGAAAATATTCAGAGAGATTTTGAAGATGCATCCCGAACGGATCGCGGCATTGTGGTTTCCTTTGATTCCGATGTGCTTTTTGCGATCAATTCATCCTATCTGAGTGAGGCAGCAAAAACGGAGCTGGATAAACTCGTTCGACTTCTGGAAGATTACAAGGACAGAAGACTGATCGTTACCGGGCATACGGACGCCACGGGCACAGCTGATTATAACTTATGGCTATCTGAGAAAAGAGCCGAATCGGTAAAAAGCCACCTGGTCAGCCAAGGCATTGCTGAAAATCGTTTTACCATTCAGGGCTTGGGCCAAACCCAGCCGATCGCACCTAATAACACGGCAGAGGGACGCCTCAAAAACCGTCGAGTTGAAGTGACCATTGTGGATTAGAATCTCGAAAAAAGCTCCTTTTCGAAGCCAATCTTACGATTCCTCACTTACGATTCCCCCTTCTTTTTTCGGGCCAATTCCGGTACGAATCGCATATTGGGTGTTAACCAATGCATTAATACGACCCGCGAATAACGATAATTAAATGGAGCAGTCAAGACAATGACTATGGCTACGATCGCCATATAGAGCCAAAAATTATCATCAATTCCTGTTAATATATAGATGGCGAGGCAAGCAGTCACCAATTCTGCTACACTAAAGGCATAACTCACAAACATAGAAACATAAAAATATCCAGGCTCACGCTCATACCTCAAATTACAATTTGGGCAATTCTTGTGCATTCTATTTCCTCCTCTTTGGAGCATCCGGCCATGAAACATCTGACCCGTTCTACATCTTGGACACAATGCTTTTCGAGCTGCTTCACCTTTACTCGGGAGTTTTTCTTCTGAACTGATGTGGTAATTATGATCTATTTTGTTCATTATATTTTTTTCGGAATTGCTCCGGACTTAGACCGGTAGCTTTTTTAAAAAATTTAGTAAAATACGAATTATCGTTAAAATTTAAGTGATACGCGATCGTGGAAATGTTTTCTTCAGGATTGATCAATAGGCGTTTCGCTTCCAATACTACCCGATCTCGAATAATTGCACCAGCCTGCTGTCCCAGTAAGTTCTTACACACGTTATTCAGGTGGTGGCTGGAAATATTCATTTTATCCGCATAAAAAGCTGGGAATTTTTCTTCCTTATAATGTTTTTCGACCAGGCTTTTAAACGTCTTTAAGCGTGCGACATGTGTTTGTGCTGTGCCCGGCTGCACCTCCACGTCCCTTTGCTGATCGATTATTAAAAAATACTGAAGGAGCATGACCCGAATCAAATCCGTGTTCGTCTTCTTAGCCGAACGAGTGGACTTCGCGATTTGCAACAAATCTTGAAGCAGACTAAGCTGCTTCCCATGCATCTCTGGAGAAATGTCGATCACCTGCTGCTTCGCCTCTCCGCATAAAAACGAAAATTGTTGTAAATAATCGGAGCGCAACAAAAAGGTGTCGAAGAAATCTGAACTGAAATGGATAATATATCCAGTCGGTTTTTCTGCGAAATCCCAAGTATGCACCTGACCCGGAATCATGAAGTATACTTGGTTTGCATTCACGGTGAAATTTTTAAAATCTATGGTGAATTTTCCTTTTCCTGAGGTAAAATGCACCATATGGTAAAAATTGTGTCGATGCGGAAACACCAATTGTGGATTGTTCTCCAGATATTCCCCAAATTCCATGATCAGAAAATCGGCATGATCAGCATCGCTCCGTATACTGCATTGATCCAAAATGGGAATTATTTCGCTCATATGCCTTACAAAGATAAGGAATTCTGACGATCTATCATGGTGATAATGGGGAATGAAATGGTAATAATCGTATCGAAAATGATATGATGGCCGTATGGATAAAATTTATTTACTTTGTTTCTATGAAAAAGATATTTGCATTTGTACTACTTTGTGGGTTTTTATGCTTGGGCTTGCAGTCCACGGCTGCTACCACGCCCGGCTGGGCACGATATCCGGCCATTTCTCCTGATGGTCGTCAAATTGCCTTTACTTACAAGGGTGACCTCTATACCGTTCCATCATCTGGTGGGGAAGCGCAAAGAATAACCTTTCATCCTGCACATGATTTTATGCCGGTGTGGAGCAGAGATAGCAAACAGATCGCTTTTGCTTCTGACCGGTTTGGGAACTTTGATGTTTTTGTCATGGATGCCCAAGGTGGTGAGGCCAAAAGGCTCACTTTTCATTCCAATGATGAGTTTCCTTATCGCTATTCGGCAGACGGATCCCAGGTGGTTTTCGGAGGTTTGCGGCAGGATTTAGCCGAGCATCGTCAGTATCCGACGGGATCTCAGCCTGAGCTTTATCAAGTCCCCGCACACGGAGGTCGTGTGGGCCAATTGCTAACGGTACCGGCAGAGTATGTGGATTTCAGCAGCGATGGTCAAAAAATGCTTTATCATGATAAAAAAGGTGGGGAAAATGAGTGGAGAAAATATCAGCAGTCTTCGATCGCACGTGATATTTGGTTATATGACCGAGCTACGGGTGAACATCAAAAATTAACCACCTTTTATGGGGAGAACCGCCATCCCATCTTTACGGATAACGATCAGGCCTTCTTTTATCTGAGCGAATCCAGTGGGAATTTCAATATCCACAAAATGGCACTCTCTCATTTGGGAGAATCTGAACAATTGACTCATTTTGATATGCATCCAGTGCGTTCTTTAAGTGCGTCTGATGATGGTGTGCTTTGTTTCTCTTACGATGGCGAGGTCTATACCGTACGTGAAGGACAAGCGCCTCAACGCGTGAATATGACCTTGCGTTCCCAATCCGTCTCTAATAACGAAAGCTATGTTTCGATCAATGGCGGTGTTCGGGAAATGTCCATTTCACCAGACGGAAAAGAAATCGCGATCATTTCAAGAGGTGAAGTCTTCGTGACCTCTGTGGACGGTAAATTTACCAAAAGAATCACCAGCAGTCCCGAGCAGGAGCGTTTTGTTCAATTCGCACCCGATGGGAAATCCATCATCTATGCCAGTGAAAGAGGGGGCAGATGGCAAGTTTTTCAGGCTAAAATAGTCCGCGACGAGGAACCTTACTTCTTTGCGGCGACCTTAATCGAAGAAACTCCCCTCGTCAGCAATGAGCAAGATAATTATCAGCCACAACTCTCTCCTGACGGCAAGAAATTGGCTTTTATAGAAGATCGTCGAACGTTAAAGGTGCTGGATCTGGCTTCGAACACTTCGATCACCTTGTTAACGCCGGAACAATTGTTTCATATGCAGGACGGTGATCAATACTTCAAATGGAGTCCAGATAGCCGGTGGATATTAGCCAGCTACCGACCCACGATGCCTAATTCGGAAGCTGTTATTTTGGATGTCGAAGGAAAGCTGCCGATGTATAATTTGACTCAGAGTGGTTACAACGATCGATCGCCGACATGGGTGAATGGAGGTAAACAGATCATGTGGTTCAGTAACCGGCATGGCATGAAAGGACATGCGCAAAGCGGTGGAGCTCAGATGGATGTGTACACCGCCTTTTTAACCCGTGATGGCTGGGATCGCTTCCAGCTGGATAAGGATGAGTTTGCCTTACTCCAAGAGATTGAAAAGAAGTCTGCTGATGATGAGAAGGGAGCCAAGAACGACAAATCCACTTCCAAGAACGAGGATCAATCGGTAGAACCCTTAAACATCGAGTGGAAAGGTTTACAAGATAGAAAAGCAAGATTATCCATACACTCATCTTCCCTAAGCGATGCCGCTTTGTCGAAAGATGGTGAAAAATTATTTTATTTGACCCGCTTTGAAAAGGGAGCCAACCTCTGGAGCACCAATCTACGAACGAGAGAAACCAAAATGGAAATCGCGCTGGATGCCTCTGGCGGTAGTTTAGAATGGGATAAAGAACAAAAAAATCTATTCTTATTAAGCGGAGGCCGGATTACCAAAATCAATCCAGAAAACAAT
>DASRQK010000152.1:0-5743 GCA_035645875.1 Sphingobacteriaceae bacterium
TCCCTCTTCTTTCACCACCCGCATGACATCATTGAGGGAGAGGTATTCGAAAGTCAGCTCATAGATATCATTGACCGTCTTCTCTACAATTTCAGCCGCATCCAGTGCTTCCTTTGCGGCAGCTTTATAGGCATTGATCAATCCAGGCACACCCAATAAGGTCCCCCCGAAATAACGCACCACCACAATCAGCACATTGGTTACATCGTAGGACAACAGGGTGTTAAGAATGGGACGTCCTGCCGATCCAGAAGGCTCCCCATCGTCATTGATCCGAAAAACGCTTCGATCCGGAGTCAGTCTATAAGCATAACAATGATGCCGGGCTTTGGGGTGCAGGGCTTTTACTTCCCCCAATAAATCTTTCAGGTTGTTTTCATCCGTCATGGGATAGGCATAGCCGATAAATTTACTCCCTCGGTCTCGGAAAATGCCTTCTGAGGGCTTCAAAATGGTGCGATATGTATCGTCAAATAAACTCAAAACTAGAATAACCTCTTGCTGTGTGTTCCTTCTAAATAAACGCAGCCAGCACCAGGATGGAAACCATAGCCAGCACTAAGCCGATTTTGTTCAATGTAGACAATTTCTCCCGAAAAACCAACACGCCCACCAGTGCGCCAAGTGAAATCACCCCGATATTCATGCCTGTAAATACGATGGAAGGATTGTCCGGCAAAGCCCGATGCGCACGCATATAAAACAAGATGTTAGCAAAATTGAAGGCCCCTAAGACCAGACCCCAAGCAATCGCCCGCACACTGAGCTGAATTTTGCCCAGACTCGACCAAAGTATCAGGTAGAGAAAGGCCACCAACATGGCCATCACGAATACAAAAAACATCGAGGTGGTATAGGGGATGGAGGTGATCTGAGCGATACTTTTGAACAATACATCACAAATCCCATAACCGATGAACACCAAAAGTGGATAGAGCCATCCCGTAGATATAGATGAAGCCCTGCCCCCCTGTCCTACCTGTCCTACCTTGCCCGTATCCTCCTTATGCCAGCCAATGGACAGACCAATGGCTAAAAGACCCATTCCCAAACCGATCCAGGTACCCGTACTCGCAGTTTCTCCAAACCAGTAAAAGGCGGCAATCAGCGGAATAATGAGGGACAACCGTTGCGCTATTTCGGTACGGACCAATCCCGTGGTTCTCAATGAAGCCCCGAGGGCGAAAAAAACGCTGGGCAGTAAAACCGCCAATAATAAATAAATCCCCCAGGGTGCATCGGGATGGGTCAGAAATTCGATTTGGGGTGTGAAAAATAAAAAGGTCAAACCCGCAGCCACAGGATAATTCCAGACAATAATTTGTGAGGTGTCCAGGCCCTGGTTTCGTGCAAACTTTAACAAAACCGATACGGTAACACTACAGAGTACACTGATCAGCACGTAAATCATAGGGCGAAATTAGGTTTTACTGCACCGAAAAAAAAGAAATAATGAATTTATTATTTATTTGTTTAGAATGATTATAAATAATACCTTTACACCGATAAAAAAGAGTTAAAACCGATTTATTAATTAAACGCAATACAAAAAATGATGAGTACAATAAAAATCACTTCCCTTATGCTAACCCTGCTCGTATCGTTCGGAATAGTGAAAGCGGACCACCCTTCAGATAAAGTGCCTAGCACCCAGACCGATTATGTTGGTTCATTTGAAGCGGAAGGCAAGAAAATCAATGTCAAATTCGTCCGGGTACTCTACGCCGCTGAGGGTTCTGAAAGACCTGGAGAAAGCGCCTCGGTTAAGCAATTGGTGTTCGACAGTAAGGATCCCCGTGGCCGGGATGTGAAAGTCGTGCGTTTTCAGGTTACGGCAAAAAACACAGGCTACGACGAGGTCCAACAAGATAAAGAAGAAGATTTCAAAATGAAATCGGTCACAGAAGGTGTCAAACTACATATAGAAGTGCCTTTGGATCGAAATGGAAACCTTCAATTAAACAGGGCGTATGTAGGAAACCTGGCCTATAATTTTGGCACCCGGGAAACTCGGCACAATTTGACCGGAGAAACAGTTTCTGATTTAAAATTAGACATTAAGCAATTGGATCTTCCAGCGTTTGGGCCAGCACATAAACCAGGTGATCACGGCGTCATTTACAATCAAGGTTATATTGAATTGACCCTCACCTCCAAAGCTAAATACATCGACAGTGATCAAATCGGTGACTTTAACGTTCATATCAAAGGACCAATCACCTTGACCCACGTGCGCGGGCAGGAACGCCAAAACAATGCGGTATCGATCAGTGAAGATGTGGTGAAGCAAAATAGATAGTGGCTCGAAGTCAAAATAAAATCAAGCAATCCTTTGTAGGCAGAATTTGGTTCTGGCTATGGAGGATTGTGTTGGGTTTTGTGGTGATCACGTGCCTTTGGGTCATCGCGCTACGCTTTATTAACCCGCCGACAACCGTTTTAATGATCCAACGAGGACTGACGAAGGGTTATTCGGGGGAGTATGGCATGATTCAACACGAATGGGTGAGCTATGAGAAAATTTCAGACCACCTGAAACGTGCGGCGATCGCCAGCGAAGATGCGCATTTTATGAGTCATCACGGTTTTGATGTGGAGGCGATCAAGGAGGCATTGGACAAAAATCGCGACGGCACGAAACTTTGGGGCGCGAGTACCATCAGTCAGCAAACGGCTAAAAATGTATTTCTATGGCCGCAACGTTCCTGGTTGAGGAAAGGCCTGGAAACCTATTTTACGGTATTGATTGAAGTTTTTTGGACGAAGAAGCGAATTTTAGAGATGTATTTGAATATGATCGAAACGGGAGATCGCATTTTTGGAATGGAGGCAGCGGCTCAACATTACTTCGGGCGTCCAGCAGCTGAAATCAATCAACGACAAGCGGCGCTAATCGTAGCCACCCTACCCAATCCCCGCCAATGGAATCCGGCACGACCAACCGCCTATTTAAACCGGAGAGCAGACGCCATTATCCGGTACATTACCCATTATGAGATTCCCTAATCGAGCATACACATCCTCAGGAAAACACCTTTGCATGCCAGCTTTGGGACAAAGGCACTTCCCATTTATCGCTTAAGTCCGGATAAGAAGGTACGAGATTGTTAAAAACAATGGTGTTTTGATCGACCTGGCCTGAAGCGAAGAGTTGTTCAAATTCCGATTTAGAAGCCAGTTCAATCGGAGCATCCCGATCTCGTCGATAAGCAATACGCAATCGATCAAACAAATCAATACCCAATTCCTGTTCCAAGTCTTTCAATAAGTACACCGATTTATCGATAGAACACCCAGAAGGCCATTCAACAGCATCATCAACCATTAAGATGATAAAGAGACTATGACGAATTTCGGCCGTCGCACTCAATTTTTTTCCATGCGCACGCCATTGACCCGTAAATTCTTTCAGCCGCTCTAAAATCAAGGTTTGTTCGGCGTCGGACAATGCCCGTTCAGCCTGATATATCCAAATCCGCTCCATCTAATAAATATAAGAAAATAATCCGAAATCCGCAAAACATCAAAATTCAACACCAAACTGCGAGCAATACCAGATGACTAACGGTGGTCGCTTCGCGATTATTGGGGATAATAGGGTGAAATCATGAGGTAGACAATCACACCGGTGACCGCGACATAAAGCCACAAGGGGAACGTAATACGGGCAATCTTCTTATGTCTGGCGTAATTACCCGTGATGCCCCGAACGAACGTGATCAGCACAAGCGGTATGATCACAATGGACAATAGGATATGCGTAATCAAAATAATGAAATAGGCCGTTCGCATCCAGCCTTCTCCACCATAGGGGGTAGATTCAGAGGTCATGTGATAGGCGACATACATTCCTAAGAATGCGACCGAACAGGCGATACAAATTTTGACCAATCGCTCATGTAAGACCTGATTTCCTTGCTTAATGGCGACGACCGCCCACACCAATAATACCGCAGTAATGCCATTGATCGTGGCATAAATGGGCGGCAAAAACATCAGCGGCTTTACATCATAGCCCAGGTCTCTTAAATTGACACGGAACAAAACCGCTACGATCAGCGGAATGATAATCGACAAGACGATGATTCCGACATTATATTTCTTCTCCGCTTTACTATTCGAATGATCTACAGGACTTTGCATAGAATCTAAAATTTAATGTGCTCTTTGACGGACTTCCTCGACCAGAAGCAATTTCACTTCATCAATGAGTCGATCCACTTCCTTGGGGTGATTTACATCATAATACCCCCGAATTCTCCGTTGAGAATCCATTAGGATCAAGGCTGAACTGTGAATGAATGCAGCCTCTCTCGTGGTGTCTTGTACCGCGTCCACTAACCAAGCATTCCGCGCATAATTCAGCAAGTCAATAGACTCGCCTCCGGCAGCGTAGGCTGACGAGTGACCGCTCAGAAAACTCCATTTACTCGACTCCAGATCATATCCAGCGTTTGTGACATAGTCCGCCAGGATCTCCGGCCTATCGTAGGCCGTATCCACTGAAAAAGTAAATAATCGAACTTTGGGATTAGTAGAAAATCGAACTGCCACCCGATTCATTTCATCATTCATGTGCTCACAGAAAGAATCGCAGCGGGTAAAAAAGAAATTCACGATACTGATACTCGTATCCTGAGCAGGAACAGTGATCCGTTGCCCCTGAGAATTCACAAATGACCCTTCGGGAACTTTATGGTAGGCCGTATCAGGGATCTGCTCCCCCATTCTGCTGCTAAAAGTTCCGGTCAATGTCTTTTCTCCATAAATAGGAAGCGGCTTATAACTATTCTTCCCTTCACGCTCCAGGAGATAATACAAAAATCCTGGCAGGATCAATATCGCTGCCAGGACCAAAACTTTTACAAAACCCTTACTATTTCGTGGTTTTTCCTCCATTAAACACTAGGCCACCAAGGGTACCGATTATACTCCGTTAATAAATAATTTCCTTCGATCAGCATCAAAACGATCATATAAATAATCAAAACGAAGACAATACTGACAATATTAATAAAACTAAAGGTCTCAAACTTTAAGTGCATGAAATAGGCAACAATGTAATACGCCTTCATCAACGTGAGCGCGATATAAACTATATTAACGGCTAAGCCTTTTTCCACGTGGCCTTGATGTACTAGGGCCAATGCAATAAAAAATTCTAAAGCAGTCAGCGCCAATAGGTAAAAAAACACCTTCCAAATCTTGCCTACGGACATCCCTTCCTCATGTGTAGCAGGAGCTCCGGTCATGCCATGGTTTTCTTGATGAGTCGCCATAAATTTTTCAATTATACTTTTTAAAAATTCGTCAAAAATTAAAACTATGCTCAAATAATGTTTCTACTCTCCCTGATTAAACCAGATAGAAGAAAGTAAATACGAATACCCAAACCAAATCCACAAAGTGCCAATACAGTCCAACTTTCTCGACCATAAGGTACGAACCTTTACGCTCAAATGTCCCATTAATCGTTTGGCTCAATATAATGATATTCAGAATAACACCAATGGTTACGTGTAAGCCGTGGAAACCCGTAATGGTAAAAAATAGATTTGCAAACTGTAGGGCTGACACCTCAGATATTCCATTAGTGAAAAACGGCGCCAAGACAATTTCAGGAGAAACCCCTTCCTGCGTTGGGATGGAACCATACCAAAAGCCTGCGTGATGCAAGTGAGTCCACTCCAAAGCCTGACAGCCCAAGAACATCAAACCACCGATCACCGTCAATATCATCCAA
>DASRQK010000153.1:0-18499 GCA_035645875.1 Sphingobacteriaceae bacterium
ATTGGCCTCTAAAGTCACTTCCTGCAAGGCTTTTGTGTCGAACAATTCGGCACATAGCTGAAGAAGCCCAGCGATTTCCTCCGGCTCTAAAATAGAGGGAGTCCCGCCCCCAAAATAAATGGATTGCAGTCGGTTTTCGCCTTTGAAAAAGTCTGCGGCAGCTTGAGTCCGCAACTCTTGCTGCATAGCCTGCAGCATCTCCGACTTGTATTTCAAAGAAGTAACAAAGTGAAAATCACAGTAATGACAAGCCTGTTTGCAAAAAGGAATATGAAAATAAATGCCTGCCATGAGGCAAAGGTAAGTTAAATGTGGGAATTAGGACGATAACTTAATATACACGTTTTTCACGACCCTGATTTAAACCGGTTGATCGCTTCACGGGTGAAGCTGGAAAGCACCAACTCGCCACTAATCTCAGCGCGAGCGGCCAACAACTCATCCCAATCTTCTGTTCCTACCCATGCTGCTTTTTTTAGTGCTTTCATCGCGTCCGGGCTGGACAACACCAGCTGTTGGGTGAGCGCTTCGATGGCGGCATCCATGTCATCGGTACTTTCGTGCACCGAAGCATATAGCCCTTTTTCTCGTGCCCATTCCGCACCTTGAAACTCGGTCGCATGTATGCTGAGCTGGCTAAAGGCCGAAACACCGATTTTTCTAATAACGGCCGGACCGACGACAAAAGGCCCAATTCCTATGGCAAGTTCACTCAATTTGATCGCGGCATGAGCGGTTCCAATGGTGTAATCGCCCGCAGCAGCCAACCCTACTCCTCCACCTACTGCCTTGCCCTGCACCCGCACGATCACGAATTTTGGGGCTTTTCGAATGGCATTGATCACGGATGCAAAACCAGAGAAAAACGCGCGTCCCGTTTCCCGGTCCTTAATGGATATCAACTCATCAAATGAAGCGCCCGCGCAGAAAGCCCGATTTCCGGCACTTTTCAGGAGGATAACCCGCACTTCCGGCGTTTTTCCGAATGCTTCTATCGCCGCTGTAAGCTCCCGCAGCTGCTGGCCCGGAAGGGAATTACTCTGGGGGTGATAAAACTCAATGATTCCGACTTGTCGGTCTATCGTAGATTGAACAAATGCTTCCATAAGCTGCTAAAATATATTAAAATTTTCGTTTTAGGGGTCCAATCGCTTCACCATGGTCAAAATAGTCGCTAAAGCTACCGTTTCCCCGGTTTCATCGTAGATATCGACTAACCAACGGACAATTCCCTTGGCCACGTCATTTTCATCCTTTTTCTCCTGGGATATTTTCTCTTTACAAGTAAAGCGCACCCCAATGGTGGAGCCGGGATAGACCGGCTTGATGAAACGACATTCATCCAAACCATAATTCAGTAGCACGGGTCCTTTTTTTGCCTGTACAAACAAGCCAGCTGCTTTTGAAAGCAGGTAATAACCATGCGCGACGTTACGATCGAAGGTCGTGCCCTCCAAAGAAGTCGCGTCCACATGCGCATAAAAATGATCTCCAGATAGGTTGGCAAAATTATTAATGTCCGATTGAGTGAGGGTATGTTTTGCTGTAATCAGGGTGTCGCCCACCTGAATTTCCTCGAAATGCTTGGAAAAGGGGTGCCGCTCATCCTCTCGATAATTCGCACCATACTGATACTGCGCGCTGATGGCGGTCAGCTTATTGGGAGAGCCCTGTATGGCGGTGCGTTGCATGTAGTGCAATACGCCTCGTTTGCCACCCATTTCCTCGCCTCCACCAGCGCGGCCAGGCCCACCATGGACTAAAAGCGGAAGTGGTGATCCATGTCCCGTGGATTCCCGGGCGCATTCGGCATCCAGCACCACGATTCTTCCATGCATGGAAGCCGCTTCGATTACAAATTCCCGTGCGATGTCGTTGTCTGCGGTGACGATGGAGCAGACCAAGGACCCCTTGCCCATTCGCGCTAATTGAACCGCTTCCGACAAGCCCCGATAGGGCATAAGGGTAGATATAGGGCCAAAAGCCTCAATATCATGGACATCCGTTTTTTGAAAGGGATCGGTATTTAGGAATAGGATAGGGGAAATAAACGCTCCGGCCTGCGTGTCTGCCCCATGAGTTTCTACCTGCTCCAAATCTCCAAACACGATTTCTTGCGTTTGCGCGAGCTGTCTGGCCTTTTCACGCACCTCAGCCAATTGTGTTTTTCCAGCCAGCGCACCCATTCGCACACCTTCTACCTGAGGATCACCTACCCGAGTGCCGGCCAAACGCTGTCCCAGCGCAATCTGCACGTCCTCCAGCAGGTGTGCCGGTACAAGCGCTCGCCGGACGGCAGTGCATTTTTGTCCCGCTTTTACCGTCATTTCACGAACCACTTCCTTGATAAACAGATCGAATTCCGGCGAGCCGGGGGCTACATCTTCGCCCAATATACAGGCATTTAAAGAGTCCGCTTCCAGATTAAAAGGCACAGCCTCTGATATCAATCGGGGATGCGCTTTTAACTGCTGCCCAGTCGAGGCAGAACCTGTAAAAGTAACCACGTCCTCGGTCTCCACATGATTCAAAATACCCCGAGCAGAACCGGCTATCAGCTGCAATGATCCGGCCGGCAAGATTTCGGACGCTACGATCGCCCGAACCACAGCCTCTGTCAGGTAAGAGGTGAGGGTAGCTGGCTTCACAATCGCGGGCACACCCGCCAGCAGATTGACCGCTATTTTTTCTAACATCCCCCACACCGGGAAATTAAAGGCATTGATATGAATGGCCACGCCCCGCTTAGGCGTTAAAATATGGGTCCCGATAAACGTACCGTTCTTAGACAATTGGTGCGTCGGGCCTTCGATGTAAAACGATTCATCGCCAAACTGCCTTCGCAGCGAAGCATTGACAAATAGATTACCGATTCCGCCCTCGATGTCCACCCAGCTGTCCGAACGGGTCGCCCCAGTAGCCCAGGAAACCGTATAAAACTCCTCTTTTCGTTGATGTAAGTACAGGGCGAGGCGCTTCAGCATCAATCCACGCTCCTGAAATGTCATTTTCCTCAAAGCCGGACCACCCACCGTTCGTGCATAATCCATCATGCTTCCAAAATCCAACCCATCGGAAGAGGCCACCCCAATTTCACTGCCGTTAATGGCGTGAAAAAGCTTTTGCCCCCCCGAGCCTTTAATCCATTGACCCAAGGCATAATTTTCTACATATTTCGCCATATCTTTATCCCTTTTTTAATACGCTGACTATTGATCAATCCACTTCTATTCACTCGACTTGGTTTCGTTCCATGTTTTATATGTGCTCTTCATGGGATCGAAATAATGCTTTGGCGCCTCCCTCAACGGTTCACACACCTTCCAAGACTCCTGACAATCCATCGGAAGCTGCATGTACTCCGCTGTTCCACGCTCTTTCCACGCCAATAGCTCATCACTGACTGTTTTGATCCGTTTTGCCGGGTTTCCGACGATCAAACTGCGGGCCTCAAACACCCGATCTGCCTGCACAAAAGCCAAAGCCCCGACAATGCTTTCATCGCCGATCTCAGACCGATCCATAATCACCGCATTCATTCCGATCAATACATTGCGCCCAATGTTCGCGCCGTGAATAATCGCGCCATGACCCACGTGTGCTTTTTCCTTCAATCGAACCGTGACGCCTGGAAACATATGGATCGTACAGTTTTCCTGCACATTGCAGAAATCCTCAATGATGATCTGTCCCCAATCTCCTCTTAACGCACAACCCGGACCAATATACACCTGCCGGCCAATAATTACATTGCCCGTCACCGCAGCCTGAGGATGCACAAAAGCCGTGGGATGCACGACCGGCTGATAACCATTAAATTCGTAAAACATCTTTTTCTTATGTTCGTTCTAACACTACTGCAAAACCTTGCCCCACACCCACACACATGGTCACCAAAGCATAGCGCTTTGACTGCAGCTGTAATTCCAAAGCGGCCGAGTTCAAAATTCGCGCACCGGTCATGCCTAAGGGGTGTCCCAATGCGATAGCTCCTCCATTCGGATTCAGCCTGGGATCGTCATCCGCTAAACCCCAAGTCCGGGTACAGGCCAATGCTTGCGCACTAAAGGCTTCATTCAATTCAATCACATCGATTTGATCCAGCGTCAAGCCCGCTTTCTCCAGTGCTCTTTTCGAAGCCGGAACTGGGCCAATGCCCATATAACGCGGTTCCACTCCCGCCACGGCGCTGCTCATTACTCGAGCCAAGGGTATCAAGCCGTAGCGCTTGAGGCCGGCATCGGAAGCCAGCAAGGTGGCTGCTGCGCCATCATTGAGCCCCGAAGAATTCCCGGCAGTCACCGTGCCTCCCCGACGGAAGGCAGGATGGAGGCCCGCCAACACCTCGACACGGGTTTGGTTTTTAGGAAATTCATCTTTGGAAAACGCCACAGATTCTCCCTTTCCTCTCCGCAGGTCAATGGGAATAATCTCCCTGCCCAGTCGACCGGAAGCCTGCGCCCGAGCGGTTTTCAGCTGCGACGCATAGGCAAAGCGATCTTGATCCTCCCGACTAATCTGATGAAGTTCTGCGAGGTTTTCGGCCGTTTGACCCATCGCGTCCACCCCATAAAGGGCTTCGAGACGGGGATTGACAAAACGCCACCCAAAACTGCTGTCAAAGACCTGTATTTGGCCACTGTAGGCCTGCTCTGCTTTTCCCATCACCATCGGAGCCCGAGTCATGCTCTCCACGCCGCCACTGATCATCAGGTCCGCTTCACCCAATTGTATGGCACGCGCCGCATGTACGGCAGCCGACAGCCCCGAAGCGCACAGGCGGTTAATGGTTTCTCCCGGCACTTCAAACGGAAGACCGGCTAAGAGCAAGGACATGCGCGCTACATTTCGATTATCCTCACCCGCCTGGTTGGCGCAACCCAGCACGACATCCCCGATCTCAGCCGGATCCATCGTCGGATGCCTTTGTATCAGGGCTTGAATCACTTGAGCAGCCAGATCATCGGGCCGAACACCGGCCAAACTCCCTTTCAGTTTTCCGATGGGGCTCCGCAGCCCATCGACGATGTATGCATCATTCATAAAATTTTTCTCCTTTTTCCAGCATTTTTCTCAGCAGCGGACTCAATCGATATCGATCCTCCCGGTATTGTTCATAAAGCGAATCCATGCACGCACAGACACGATCCAAGCCCCATTCATCTGCCCAAGCCAACAGGCCTTTTGGATAATTGACCCCCTGAATCATGGCGAGGTCCAATTCCGATTTATTCGCCACGGACCAATGCAGGGCATCAGCTGCCTCATTGATCAACATGACTAATATTCGTTCAAAAATGTGTTGTTTTTCCGTTTCGGTCAGGTTCAAGGCTGGGTGCCCCCTAACATCTCGGACCGCCACCTGCATTTTTACACCATTTTCATCGTAATGATAAAAACCCCGACCCGACTTTCTACCTAAATATCCCGCTTCCACCAAGCGCTTTTGGCTCAATGAAGGCTTATAGCGCGGATCAAAATAGAAGGCCTCGAAAACCGAAGCGGTGACGGTATAATTAATGTCGTGACCGATATAATCCATCAACTCAAAAGGACCCATTCGAAATCCCCCCCGCGCTTTCATGATCGAATCCACGCTATTTAGGTCGGCGAGTCCTTCCTCCCAAATTCTCAACGCTTCGCCGTAATAGGGCCGTGCGACGCGGTTCACGATAAAGCCGGGTGTGTCCCGCACCTGCACCGGCGTCTTTCCAAATCGGGCCAGCCAGCCCTGTATTTCTTCGGCCAAACCCATCCTGCTTTGCACAGCCGGGACGATCTCGACCAATTTCATCCGTGGAGCGGGATTAAAAAAATGCATCCCCAAGACTCGATCTGGTTTTTTGCAGGCCGAGGCGATGGAAGCGATGGACAGGGAAGAGGTGTTACTGGCCAATATGCAATCTTCCGAGACGATCGTTTCAATGGCGGCAAACAAGTGCTTTTTTACCGCTAAATCTTCGGACACGGCTTCCAGAACCAGGGATCGATCGTGAAATGTGTCCAGACTATTCACCCATTGTATATTTTCCAGGGTGGTCGCCGCCTGTTCGGTCGAGATTTTGTGACGAGTCACCAGCTGGTCGAGGCTTTGGCTCAATCGCTCCCGAGAACGCTCCAGTGCAGCCGGATCCCGATCATACAGCAGCACCTCACATCCCCCAGCAGCAAAAACCTGCGCGATTCCCGTGCCCATGGCTCCGCTTCCTAAAATGCCTATGTTTTTTATCTGCAACATGTCCTCTACGGGGTTATTTTCCTTTAAAAGTGGCTTTTCTTTTTTCCAAAAATGCCCGAACCCCTTCTGAAAAGTCTTCGGTGCGTCCTGCCAAGCTTTGATAAGCGCCTTCTTGCTTCATTTGGCTGTCCAAGCTGTTTCCTGCTGATAAACGCAGTAATTTTTTCGTATAGGCCAATGCTTGGGTAGGAAGGGAGGCCAGTCGCTCCGCCAGTTCGAAGGATGCCAAGGCAAATTCATCGTCCGGATAAGCCCGGTAGATCATGCCCATGCTTTCGGCTGCGTTTGTTGAAACTGGCTCTCCTAAAAACAGGAGTGCCGCCGCCCGCTGCCACCCGATCAAACGGGGCAAAAAATAAGTTCCACCACTATCCGGCACCAGGCCAATTTGACTAAAGGCTTGAACGAATCGCGCGGACTCGGCTGCTACCACCAAATCACAAGCCAAGGCCAAATTTGCCCCCGCACCCGCAGCGACCCCATTCACGGCGGCCACTACCGGCTTTTCCATTTCGCAAATGCGCTGGATTAGGGGCATATAGCGTTCTTCCACCATGCGGCTAAAATCGGGTAAGTTTTCGGTCTGCAATTGGCCGTCCTCTAAAAATTCGCCCAAATCCTGGCCTGCACAGAACGCTTTCCCAGAGGCCGTGAGCAAAACCGCTCGCACCGAAGGGTCTCCACCTGCCTGGTCCAGCGCTGCTTGCAGCTCCTGCGCCATTTCGAGGTCTAGACTGTGGTACACCGCCGGTCGGCTCAGGGTAATCCGGGCTACGGCCCCTAATTGTTCGTATTGTATCCGTGCTTTACTTGCCATGTTGTTCATTGGGGATGACATTTAAAATAATCAAACGGTTCGAGGCAGTTTTCACATTGGTAAAGCGCCTTACAGGCAGTGGAACCAAATTGACTAACCACTTTCGTTTCCTGCGAGCCGCATTGTGGACAATGCACCCCGCGTTCTTCTTGAAATAAGCCGCGTGGATGCCTTCCTAGATCGGCCTCAGGCCCGACTGCAGCTATAGGTGGGGCAATCCCATAGGCCTGCATCTTTTCTCTTCCAGATTCGCTTAGCCAGTCGGTGGTCCAAGCAGGACTCAATTGTTCCTGAATCTGAACATGCCTGTAGCCATATTCCAAGAGTTTTAGGCGTATTCCCATTTGGATCTCGTTCATGGCAGGACAACCGGAATAAGTCGGCGTGATGGTGACGATCAGCCCGCCATCATCCAAAAGCTGGATATCCCGCACCACACCCAAATCAACCACACTGATCACCGGAATTTCCGGGTCGGGAACCTCCTCCAAATAATTCCAAATATCTTGTATTGCCTCCATGATTTCACTCCATGTATATCCATGTACCCTGCCTGACGGGCCCGAACCGACTACCAGTTCAGACCAGGGTAGGTTCTTTGCATATATTGCAATTCTGTTAGTAAATAACCCATATGTTCCGTGTGAATCCCCTGCTTCCCACCATGTTGCATAGGTGCCTGTTGAAGATTAGCCTCCAGTCGGGCCTCGCTTAAAATCTCTTCTACATGCGCGCTCCAGCTTGACTGAAAGTCGCGAGGATCTGCCAGTACACCTGCAGCGATCAGCTCTTCCTGGTAATCGGCCAGCAAGAAAAACTCCCCCACATAGGGCAGCAGTAAGTCCACTGCGTTTTGCATGCGTCGATGGCTTTCATCCGTACCATCCCCCAGCCGAATCATCCACTCGGAAGACCAACGCAGGTGATACTTTGCTTCTTTCAAAGATTTTTCTGCAATGGCGCGCAGCATGAGGTCTTGAGCATGCTTATTGAGCTGCTCCAAAAAAAGCACATGGTAGGCATCGAAAAAGAATTGCCGCGCGACGGTTTGTCCGAAATCCCCATTGGGTAGCTCTACCAGCAGCAGGTTTTTATAGGCTCGTTCCGGACGCAGCATAGCCAGTGTGTCCGCAGTGGCCCCATCTCCGGTCAAATTCGCTGCATAATCGTAATAATGATGCGCCTGTCCCAGCAGATCCAGGGCGATATTGGACAATGCAATATCCTGTTCCAACACGGGGCCGTGTCCACACCATGCACAGAGCCTTTGCGCCAAAATCAGGGTATTATCGGCCTGATGCAGCACGAAATCCCTTAAAGCAAGTTGATTTTTATCCAAAACCCTCATTTGTATAAGTGCTTATATATAAGTGCTTACATATTTTTAACCGCATCCGGCACTTCGTAAAAAGTAGGGTGCCGATACACTTTGCTCGACGCAGGATCAAAAAACGCGTCTGAATCTTCCGCATTGGATGCATGAATGTGCTGAGACTCAACTACCCAGATGCTCACTCCCTCCATTCGGCGGGTATATACATCCCGTGCGTTTTCCATAGCCATGCGTGCGTCTGCAGCGTGCAAACTACCCACATGCTTATGATCCAGCCCCTGCCTACTCCGGATAAAAACTTCCCATAAAGGCCATTCTGCCTTATCCCTGGACATTTCTTTGTTCTCTTTCATATCGCTTACGTTTTTCTTGATGGGCCATCGCGGCTTCCCGCACCCAAGCCCCTTCATCATGCGCCCGGGTTCTGCTTTCCAATCGCTGCCGATTACAGGGTCCCCCGCCTTTAACGACCCGCCAAAACTCCTCCCAGTCAATTTCTCCAAAATCATAGTGTCCCCGCTCCGCATTCCATTTCAAGTCAGGATCGGGTATCTCCAGCCCCAAATATTCAGCCTGTGGCACCGTAATATCCACAAAACGCTGCCTCAATTCGTCATTGGTAAACCGCTTAATTTTCCACTTCATGGACCACTCGGTATTCGACGAATCCTCATCTTTAGGACCAAACATCATCAACGTCGGCCACCACCAACGATTTAGCGCGTCCTGAGCCATGGCTTTTTGTTCCGGAGCACCCGTACATAATTTGATCAAAGACTCGTAACCCTGGCGTTGATGGAAAGACTCTTCCTTACACACCCGCACCATTGCCCGGGCATAAGGACCATACGACGAACGGCATAACGGAACTTGATTCAGGATCGCCGCACCATCCACCAGCCATCCGATCATGCCAATATCCGCCCAAGTGAGGGTAGGATAATTAAAAATGCTGGAATATTTCGCCCGGCCCGAAAGCAGGTCTGCAATCATTTGATCCCTGGAAGCCCCTAAAGTCTCCGCCGCACAATACAGGTATAAACCATGTCCAGCTTCATCCTGAACCTTCGCCAATAAGATTTTTTTTCGGTTCAATGTCGGAGCCCGAGTGATCCAATTCGCCTCAGGCAGCATCCCCACGATTTCCGAATGGGCATGCTGTGAAATTTGTCGGATCAATGTCTTTCTATATGCATCAGGCATCCAGTCCTTCGGCTCGATTCGGGAATCCAGCGCAATTTTTTCATCGAAGCGTTCCTGTAACTTAAATTCTTTCATTTGACATCGTAATTAACAGTAACTTGCTCTGAAACCGGATGAGACTGACAGGCCAGAATAAACCCCCTTTTAAGCTCATCGGCTTCCAATGCATAATTCACATCCATACTTACCTCTCCTTCTTCCAGCAGACATTTACACGTCGCACAAACCCCGCCCTTACACGAGTAAGGGAGATCGGCTCCATGGCTCAATGCAGCATCCAAGATGGATGCACCGTGCAAAGGCAGATTGAAAACCATACTGGAACCGTCCAATTTCAGGGTCACCCGACTCTCCGGCCCACCAGACGATTCGGCCTGTAAAATCCGTGCTGTTTTCTTTGTCTCAGCCCGTGCACTATAAAACAGCTCAAAATGGATCTTTTTCTCATCCACACCCGCATTTTCAAACGCAGCCTTACATAAAAATATCAACGCTTCCGGCCCGCAGAGAAACACTTCATCGATTCCTTTTGGGTCAATCAGCTTAGAAAGGAAATAATCCATCTTCTCGCGATCTATTCGCCCAGTTAAAAAATCGATCCCTGTATGTTCTCGGCTTAACACATGATAGATGCTGAGCCGGTCCATGTATTGGTTTTTCAGCGCTTCCAGGGTCTCCCTGAAAATAATGGATTGTTTATTTTTATTGGCATAAATCAGGGTAAAACGGCTTTGTTTTTCGGTCGTCAATACCGATTTAATCAAAGACATAATGGGCGTAATCCCCGAGCCCGCAGCTACAGCCACATAATGCTTCCGCTGATTATTAATGATCTGCGTGAAAAACTTTCCCTGCGGCGGACTGACCTCCAATTCATCCCCTACCTGTAGTCGATCATGTACATAGGCCGAAAAATAGCCCGAAGGAATCCGCTTGACAGCGACTCGAAGTTCCCCATCTAAAGGGCTGACACAGATGGAATAGTTTCGGCGCAATTCCTCTCCATTTTCAGAAAAGGCTCTAAAAATCAGGTGTTGCCCGCCTTGGAAGGCAAACACGTGTCTTAACTCGAGTGGCACATCGAAGGCCACCGAGACACAGTCTTCCGTTTCTTTCCTCAGATCCTTTACTTTTAAGGGATAAAACACGCTACTCATCACATCATAATTTGGTCTGCCTCAAACAAATATATAAAATTCACATCAATAGGACAATAGCTCGGCCAACAAGGCAGATAATTTTTCCGCATTGGGCAGCATTTCTTTTTCCAAATTAGCGCTCAGGGGTATAGCCGGTAAATCCTCGGCCCCCAACACGCGAACAGGAGCGTCCAAGTGCTCAAAGCATTGTTCCCCAATCCATCCGGCCAGGCTCTGGGCAAATGAAAATTGCTTCGGCTCTTCCGTAAGCACTACGCATCGTCCGTGTTTTTTCACACTTCGACGAATGCTTTCTTCATCCAAGGGGACCAAGGTTCGGAGGTCGATGATTTCCACACGTTGATCCCAATTCTCCGACGCTTTCATGGCCCAATACACCCCCATTCCGTAAGTAATAATCGTCACGGTGCTGGCGTCATTCCTTTTTTCAGCATCTTTCACGACCCGCGCCAGACCAAAAGGAAGCAGATAGTTCTCGTCCGGCTCCCAGCTTGTCGCGGCTTCTGTACCTGGGATTTTGCTCCAATACAAGCCCTTGTGCTCTAACATTACCACTGGGTTTGGATCGTAAAATGCGGCTTTCATCAAACCCTTTAAATCCGCACCATTGGACGGGTACGCTATTTTAAGCCCTTTGATATTGGTCAAAACACTTTCCACCGAGCTCGAATGGTAGGGGCCTCCACTTCCATAGGCACCAATGGGAACCCGCAGAATCATAGCTACCGGCCACTTACCATTAGAAAGGTAGTTACTGCGGGACACCTCGGTAAATAGCTGGTTCAATCCCGGCCAAATATAATCGGCAAACTGAACTTCGACGATCGGCTTGAGTCCCACGGCGCTCATTCCGACGGTGGAACCCACGATAAAGGCTTCTTGAATCGGGGTGTTAAATACGCGGTGATCACCAAATTGCTTCGCCAAAGTCGCGGCTTCTCGAAAGACACCGCCCAAGCGCGCGCCCACATCCTGCCCGTAGAGCAAGGCTTCTGGATGACGTTCCATCACTTCTCGAATAGCACGAAGTGCGGCATCCACCATCACGACTTTTTCTGCGCCCTTGGGGGCACGCACTCCCTGTTCCTGGAGAACGGGGGTGGGCGCAAAAACATGGGTGTACAGGTCCGCCGGGCGCGGATCCTCTGCAGCCATCGCCTCTTTAAAGTCCTGTTCTACCTGTTTTTGGATCCGGTCCTCCATCGACTTTAGCCCGTCTTCGTCTAAACCATGCGCGCGTAATAGGGCTATCATTTTAAGGTAGGGGTCGCGCGCTTTGGCTTCTTCCAAATCATCCCTGTACCATTCTTTTCGCACGCCGGAGGTATGGTGATTCAAGAGGGGCACATTGGCCAAAACCAATGCTGGGCGCCGCTCTTTCCGGACCACGGCCAATGCTTCTGCGAGCACCTGATAACTGGAGACAAAGTCGCTTCCATCTACCCTAAAAACCTCAATGCCCTGAAAACCCTGTGCGTATTGTCCCACATCCTGGGCCATAATCTCGTCGCTTTTGGCAGAGATATTCCAGCCATTGTCTTGGACCAGATAGAGGATCGGCAGTTTTTTTAAAGCCGCCATCTGAAATGCTTCTGCGACCTCACCCTCTGTGCAACTGGCGTCACCCATGGAACAGACAGCAATAGGAAAGTGGTCTGCGTTGGATAGGCCTTGCTTTTCCTTGTATTGAAGGCCCAGGGCAATACCGGTAATCGGAATCGCTTGCATGCCGGTCGCACTGCTTTGATGGGGAATTTGTGGCATATCCGACCGCCTCAGACTGGGATGCGCATAGTAAGTCCGACCGCCTGAGAACACATCGTCTCGTTTTGCGAGCAATTGCAACATCAACTCACGGGGCGTAATACCCAATGAAAGCAGCAAGGCATCGTCGCGGTAATAAGCACTGAGGTAATCTTCGGGCCTCAATTGTAGACCAAGGGCAATTTGAATGGCTTCATGACCCCGTGAGGTGGCATGCACATACTTGCTGGTCACCGACTTATGATGTTCATAAAGTTCAGTCAATGCTTTCGCGGTGAGCAATAGCTCGAAGGCCTTCTTCCATATATTGATCGTTTCGGACATGGTCATATGGGTGTCGATACCGAAGCATCGGGTTTATAATGGTTCTCTTCCGGCCTAAAGATATAAAATTTTATTTGTTGTCCCCAAGCTGGGAGCAACAATTATTTGGAGGCTAAACAGGTTGGGCTATTGTTTAGCTTATTTTATCAATGCAATTTATGCCGTCAATGGCCGCAGAGACGATGCCTCCTGCATATCCGGCGCCTTCCCCACAAGGAAACAATCCGCGCACTTGGGGATGCTGTAACGTTTCCTTGTTTCTGGGAATACGGATGGGAGAAGATGTGCGAGATTCTACCCCGACCAGCAAGGCCTCATCGGTATAATACCCTTTCATTTTTTGACCAAAAACCGGCAAGGCAGCTTTCAGCGCCCGAGATACAAATCCCGGAAGCAGTTCGGAAAGTTCTACGCTTTTGGTTCCCGGCTTATAGGAATTCGAAGGAAGATCCCTGGAAACCTTTCCCGCTACAAAATCGGTCATGCGCTGTGCTGGAGCCACTTGTTTCCCACCACCCGCTGAAAATGCTTTTTGTTCGATCGCTCGTTGAAAGTCCAGCAGGGCGAAAGGGTTTTGTGCGGCTCCGGGAACATCTTTTAGCTCAATCTGGACCACGGTGCCCGAGTTTGCATGTGGATTATTCCGCTTGGAAGGGGACCAGCCATTAACCACAATTTCACCCTCAGCGGTCGCGCAAGGGGCGATCACTCCCCCCGGACACATACAAAAAGAAAAGACGCCCCGGCCGCCGACCTGCTCCACCAAGCTGTAATACGCGGGAGGCAAGTGCTCGCCGCGCACTTCACAATGGTATTGTGCCCGATCGATGATTTCCTGAGGATGCTCGATTCGAACACCCAATGCAAAAGGTTTGGCTTCCACCAGAAGATTTTTTTTCTCAAAAAGCTCGAAAATATCTCGAGCAGAATGCCCGGTGGCCAAAATCACATGCGAACCCTCGATAGGCGTTCCTCCTGCCAGTTTTACACCCGTCACGGCCCCCGAAGTAATCAGAAAGTCCGTCACTTTGGACTCGAAATGAACCTCTCCGCCATGTGCGATTATCGTTTCTCGCATGCGCTGCATGATGCCGGGCAGTTTGTTCGTCCCGATATGCGGCCGGGCATTGACCATAATATCCACAGGCGCGCCGTGCGCCACCAAAAGCCTCAACACATTTTGCACGTCGCCCCGTTTATCGGACCGGGTATAAAGCTTGCCGTCCGAGTAGGTGTCGGCTCCCCCTTCACCAAAACAATAATTAGATTCGGGGTTGACGATGCCGAACTTGTTCAAGTTCGCCAGGTCCCTGCGCCGGGCTTGCACATCTTTTCCCCTTTCAAGGACGATGGGCTTCAGGCCTCGCTCTATGCAGCGCAGCGCAGCAAAAATTCCAGCAGGCCCGGCACCGATGATCAATACGGGCGCCGCGTCCCCCACCTGTTTTCCAACAAAAGTATACGTCTGAACTTCTGGCTCCTCGTCGATAAAAAAAATGACCCTCAAACGGTACAGTACCTGCTTCCCGCGACCGTCTATAGACCTTTTTCGGACCCTAAAACCCTTAACCCGATCAGAAGAAACGTTGATTTTCTCCAATCCAAGCGTCAAAATATGAGCTTCATCGTTAATTTTTTCGGGCACAATGGCCAATTCTACTTCTTGTTGCATATGTTTGTAGGGACAAAAGTACAGAATAAACCAGATCGTATGACTATAGGTCAATTATTTAAAAAAATACAGCCCTTCACCAAACCGTATAGGCACCTGATATTTTTTGCCTTTATATTGACGATCATCGGATCCTTTGCCGCTCAGGTCAATGCTTTTGTATTGAAGTATACGGTGGATTCCATCCACGATATGCTGACTGCGGGACAAGGCCTTTCAGCAGGTTGGCGTTTATTGGGCTTCATCGCCGCGATCCTTTTGGGCAAGGAAATCGTGCGGGCGGCGGTGGTTTTCGGTCAGAAATTTTATGGGGAGAAGCTGCGCATCATGATCGCTCGCGACGTGTCGCAAACGGTGGTAGAGAAAATTCTTACCTATAAAATGGCTTTTTATACCGCTCCGGACAATGAATCTGGCAAATTACAAACCCGAATCGATGCGGGCATCAGCAGCATTACCCGATTGGTCCAAAACTTTTTCGTGGACATGTTGCCGCTTTTTGCTAATGCGATCGTGGCCTTGGTGGTGATGTTTATGGCCAATTTTTATGTGGGTTTGGTCGGTTTGCTAATCGTGCCGATCTATTTTTTTGTTTCTAATCTACAGGCCCAGAAGCTATCCGGATTTCGAAGAAATATGCGCAGTTATCGTGAGCGTAAAAACAATCAAATCATCAATCTGATCAATTCCATTCTGGTCATCAAGTCTTTCGTGAGGGAGGATACCGAGGCGGAACGTCACCAACAAATCCAGTACGAAATGACCGAGAATCAGCTGGAAACACGAAAAACCAGTTTTATGTTCGAGAGCATCAAAAGCTTTATCGAACAGATCGGAGTGGTGATCGTCATCGTTCTGACCGCTTTTTTAGTATTGGATGATCAGATCACGCTGGGAGCCATTATGTTTCACGTTTTGCTATTTAACAATGTGTCCGCACCGATTCGTCAACTTCATCGCATCTACGATGAGGTAAACGATGCCCTCATTTATTCTGAAAGCTTTTTCGAAATCTTGGAAAACGAAGGTCAAACCGAACCCAGCGGAACTTACCGGCCCGAACGGATTCAGGGATTGATCGAAATGAAAAATGTGGATTTTACCTACCCGAACGGGCATCAGGCATTGACCCAAGTGAGCATGACGATTCGACCGGATGAAAGTACGGCCTTGGTGGGCTTATCCGGCGCGGGGAAAAGCACGATCATTAACCTGTTGGATAAGTTTTACGAGCCTACTGCGGGCAATATTCTGTTGGATGGGGTGGATCTGCGGGAATACGACACGAATTTTTTACGGGACAATATCGGCCTGGTTTTACAGAAAAACCATATTTTTAAAGGTAGTATTTCTGAAAATATACGTTATGGACTGAGTGAAGCGCGTTTGGATCAGGTGATTGAGGCGGCTAAAAAAGCCTATATTCATGATCAGATCATGGATTTGCCCGAGGCCTACGATACGGAAGCGCACCTGTTGTCGGGTGGGCAACAGCAGCGCTTGGCCATTGCGAGAATCTTTCTAAAGAACCCGCCCATCATATTTTTGGATGAGCCGACGGCCAATCTCGACGCCATCGCTACCGAACAAATCAAAAACAGTCTGGATGCGATTAAAAAAGGAAGAACAGTGATAACGGTTTCGCATAGTATTTCACAAATTATCGATGCGGAAAACATTGTGGTGCTGGAAAAAGGTCGCGTCATGGAAGCGGGCGCACATGAAGAACTTTATAGAAATAAAGGCGTGTATTACGAGATTTTTAGTGCGATGGCGAATAGTTTGAATATCCAAAAAATTAGTGATTCGATTGAACAATAATTGCACGATGGAAAATGTGATAGCTGTGCGATCCCGTGTGCGAACTTTTTAGTAAATTTGTAACAACATGTATGGTTCGGCGTCCAAGATATTAGCCTTTAGAAATTAATTTTAAAAAAAATGAGAAGACTGATTATTATTGTTTTGGGTCTATTTGTTACCCTATCTTTTAGTTCCTGTGGATACAATACCTTGGTGAACTTGGAAGAAAATGTGAATGGGAAATGGGCACAGGTAGAAAATGCTTACCAGCGCCGTGCAGACTTGATCCCTAATCTGGTCAATACGGTAAAAGGTGCGGCCGATTTCGAACAAGAAACGCTGACTCAAGTCATCGAAGCTCGTGCAAAAGCGACTTCCGTTACGGTGGATCCATCGAATTTGACTCCGGAGGCCATCGCAGAATTTCAACAATCCCAAGATGCTCTATCTCAATCTCTTGGGCGCATATTAGTGTCGGTAGAGCGTTATCCTGAGTTAAAAGCAAACCAGAACTTCCTGGAGCTTCAGGCTCAACTGGAAGGAACTGAAAACCGAATTTCCACCGAGAGACGGGCTTTTAATGAGGCTACTCAGGGCTATAACGCTGCGGTGAGGCGATTTCCGAATAACATTATGGCCGGAATTTTTGGCTTTAAACAAAAAGGATATTTCACGGCCGAAGCGGGTGCTGAGCAGGCTCCTGAAGTTCAGTTCTAATCGCGTGCTGATCACGTTTATATAAAACCGCTAATGGGAATTTTTAATTCAGAAGATCAGGCTCAAATTCTTCATGCCATATCCTTAGCCGAAAACCGTACCTCGGGAGAGATTCGAATTGCGGTCGAAAAACGGGTAAAGGGAACGGCAATGGAGCGAGCTGCGTATTTTTTTAACAAATTAGGGATGCACAAAACGTCGCTTCAAAACGGTGTTCTGATCTACTTAGCGGTAGAAGACCATGCCTTTGCGATCATCGGAGATCAAGGAATTCATCGTCAGGTGGGTTCTGATTTTTGGGAAGAAACAAAGGCCTTAATGCTCCCCCACTTCCGCGCTGGAAACATGGCTGAAGGTTTGGTAGCAGGAGTGGAACATGTAGGCGAGCAACTTAAAGAGCTGTTCCCCGCTGCTGACGGCGATATTAACGAGCTGCCAGATGAAATTTTCTATGGAAAGTAAACGATATTTATGCCTCCTGCTCTCACTGGTGCTGCTTTGCGGTGCTTTGGCGGTTCAGGCTCAAGATTTTCCACCGGCCCCAAACCGCTTGGTGAACGATTATACGCAAACGCTTAGTGCCGCAGAGCTGGCGCACCTGGAACAAAAGCTGGTGGCCTTCGACGATAGTACATCTTCTCAAATCGCAGTGGTGATTATGAAATCGGTAGGGAGATACGATATCGCTGATTACGGAGTTCGTCTAGCCCAGCAATGGGGCATAGGCAGTGAAGAACACGATAACGGTATCCTCCTCTTGGTCGCAATCGGTGACCGGGCTGTTACCATACAGACTGGTTATGGATTGGAGGGGGCTGTTCCGGACATCATTGCCCATAGAATCATTGAAAACGAGATTAAACCGGCATTCAGGCGGGAAGACTACTTTACAGGTATCGATCGCGCAACGGACGCTTTAATTTCCTATACTAAAGGCGAATACAATAATCCGCGCAGAGAAAAAGAGGGCGCTGGCGGGTCATTTTTGATCCTCATCATCGTACTGGTTATCGTTCTATTTTTGTTCAGAAGTAAAGACGGGGGGGACAATGACGGTCAAGTCATGGGCAGAAAAGGGGTTTCCGATGTCTTCTGGTGGACGCTACTTGGCGGAATGGGAAGCGGCGGAACACGTCACCGTGGTGGAGGTGGTTTCGGTGGAGGCGGTTTCGGTGGAGGATTTGGTGGTGGCTCACGCGGGGGAGGATTCGGCGGATTTGGTGGTGGCGGATTTGGTGGCGGTGGAGCGAGCGGCAGATGGTAATGTGGCTGCTGATGGGGATAAAGGCCCAGTTTTTGTTACCTTTACCCAAATGGAGTCGAAATTAAAATAAAATTGATGAAAAAAATGATCTTAACCGCTTTAGCGGTAATCCCTTCGCTTTTAATCGCGCAGGAAGATTTTACGATTACAGGAAAAGCGGGGAATCTAAATGCTCCCGCCAAAGCATATATAAACTATCGTACG
>DASRQK010000154.1:0-3198 GCA_035645875.1 Sphingobacteriaceae bacterium
ACAGGCCGGACAGGTACTCGTGGTCTGCATCTGACCCAAAATCGTGTTGGTCACCCGACGCACCGACCCGGCACCACCACAGGTCCGACAATTGTGAAAAGAATTCTTATCCTTCGCGCCACTGCCGTCGCATGTGCTACAAACCACCTGTTTGTTAACTTTTATTTTCTTTTCAGCACCGTGAGCAATTTCGCTTAAATTAAGCTTCACCTTGATTCTCAAGTTACTGCCTTTACTGACTCGTCGACCGCCACTGCGGCCACCACCACCGAAAAAACTGTCGAAAGGACTACCTCCGCCACCGAAAATGTCCCCAAATTGACTGAATATGTCTTCCATATTCATGCCGCCACCCCCATAACCACCAGATGCGCTATTACCCGCATGACCAAATTGGTCATATCGCTGACGCTTATCTGGATTGCTCAGCACTTCATATGCTTCGGCTGCTTCTTTGAATTTCTCCTCTGCTTCCGGATTATCCGGATTCTTATCTGGATGGTACTTAATCGCCAATTTCCGGTACGCTGACTTAATCTCTGCCGCATCCGCTTGGCGGGTCACCCCTAAAATATCGTAGTAATCTCTTTTTGCCATTTTTATACGATCCTAATTAACTTCCTACCACGACTTTGGCATACCTTAACACCTTATCATGCAGGAAATAACCTTTCTCCACTTCATCAATCACTTTGCCTTTCAAATCCTCACTTGGAGCAGGTACATTCGTGATGGCTTCCTGAAAATCTGAATCAAATTCCTGACCCATGACAGACATTTCTTTCAAGCCCTGCTGAGTCAAAATATTTTTAAATTTTTGATTGATCAATTCTACACCTTCCTTAACCGCACTCACATCCGTGGCAGTTTCCATCATCTTAATCGCACGATCAAAATCATCCAGTACAGTAAGTAAATTTCCAATTACATCTTTACTTGCTGATTGCATCAATTCAACACGTTCCTTAGCCGTACGTCGCTTGTAGTTATCAAACTCAGCATATAAGCGCACATAACGATCCTTGGCGGACTCCAATTCCGCGACTAATTTCTCCTCTATAGAAGCCTCTGACGCATCTGCTGAATCCTGCAGTTCTTGGTCGGCTGTATTGGCCACTTCTTGCTCATCTAAAGCCGATTGCTCCGCGAATTCTTCTTGTTTTTGATTATTATTCTTTTCCATAAAATTCTTGTAAATATGATCTAAGGGGTCAAAATTACAGCATAACCCCTACAATTTCACTGCCATGGCCATAAATTAGGTCAAGCTGTCAGTTTTCTAAAATTCCAGATTACAAAATGTCATGAAAATCACACTTCAACCTGATCTTCCAGGTGACCATTCAGGGTTCGAATCACTCTGGAAGGCATTTTTCTAATTAATTGGTAATCGTGCGTCGCCATTAGAACAGCAGTACCTGAGCGACTAATTTCTTTGAGTAGAAGTACGATTTCCTGTGAAGTTTCCGGATCCAGGTTTCCTGTAGGCTCATCTGCTAAAATCAATTCTGGATTATTCAGCAATGCCCGTGCGATCACGATTCTTTGCTGTTCTCCACCAGACAATTCATGCGGCATCTTCTTTAGCTTGGAACGTAAACCTACTTTTTCCAGCACATCTAACATGCGGTCATGGATCATTCCTTTATCTTGCCACCCCGTGGCCTTAAGCGCGAACTCGAGATTTTTCTCAATGTTTCGATCCGTCAGCAAATGAAAATCCTGAAATACGATACCTAACTTTCTCCGTAGGAAAGGAACATCCTTCGAATGGAGTTTTTTTAAATCAAACCCCGCAACCATGCCTTCACCACTGGCTATCTGCAATTCTCCATATAATATCTTGAGTAGGCTACTCTTTCCACTACCGGTTTGCCCGATGAGAAAGACAAACTCACCTCGTTCGATTTGAAGGTTTACTTGGGACAATACCAAATGTTGTGGTTGGTATATATCTACGTTTTTAAGCGTAATTACAGGATCTCCAATCATTAAATATCTAATTTCTTTATCTCACCAAAAGGCATGTTTCGGACTACTTCCATGATCTGTTCGACTTTTTCTCCCAATCCAAGTTTATCTAATGACTTATCGGGGCGATCAACACGGAAATAGGCCAGTAATGTAAATGCATCGTCTCTCAGTTGCACATAGTCGGGAATTTTGGCTACGCCCTTTACTTTGATTACATACATATAAACAGCAAATATACATCAAATATTCCAGATCATACCTTATGCTTTGCCAAGAATTCCAAGGTGTTTACCCCATCCGCGTAATCGTCCAAATCCGGATATTGACTCTGTCCAAAATCGACCACAGAAAGTGCCTTTGTATCCAGCTCTAGTTTATTTCCATTTCCTACAATACATTGGATGCCGCGGATTGAATGTTCGACCAAATCGTTCAATTCATCCCTTGAATCGTATTCCTGAAAATACAATACAGCAAGGGGAGAAGCAAGAGCTTCTGCTGGTTTCAATAGCAAAAATCCATTATCAAAGTGGGCCTCCCCATTGATCAAATAAATCGACTTATTAAAATCGTAATTATTGACGTACTTATAATGTTCCCGAATGGATTCAAAGCCAGCGATTCCCTCGTAAAAATGGGCTACATCATAGCCTTTGGGTACAAATAATTTGGATACGTTTCTACAGCCCAAGCCGTAATAACTAAAAATATCTTCTCCCAAAGCATGTAATTGGCCCTGACTTTCAGTGCCGTCAAGTATGGCCACGCTATTCCGGTTTTTACGAATAATATGTGGATACTTTCCAAAATAATAATCAAAATACCGAGCCGTGTTATCACTTCCTGTAGCGATAACCAGATCAAAATCCTGTAAACGCTCCACCAAATGGATACGAGACGAAAACTCGGGTTCAATTTCGATCAATTTTTCCAGCAAAAATTGGTTCAGCACTTGATCCTGTGAAGATAATTTGATTTTGGCTTTATAGCCTGCCAAAAGTACTGCCAAAAGATCGTGAAAACCCACAAGCGGAATATTGCCCGCAAAAACCAATCCCACATGCCGATCAAAATCCTCATCAAAAGGGTAGGGGGCCAGCCACTTAGACAAACTGTCTGCTTGCAAGAGACGACTCCATGCCCGCAATGAACGGGATACATTTTCAGGAGTAAACCAAGGGTTCCGACGACCTGCAATTTCAATGAGTTGCTGAATTTCGGAGG
>DASRQK010000155.1:0-4009 GCA_035645875.1 Sphingobacteriaceae bacterium
GCCTTCTGCTGGGCAGGTAGTAATTCAGCGCATTAGAGATGATAAAACAGGCTAAGGTTAAGGCCGTGGCACTGATGAGGCTGTCATTTAATGAAAGTTCCCGATCGTGACCGTACCACCAGAGAATTGCCGTCTGAACAAATGCGTAGATGCACCAGATGATAAAGCTGCTGATATTGACCAATCTTTGCCTGGAAGTCATCGTTTAGACACTTTTTATGGTGACTCCTCCAAATATCGAGGTGCCTTTCAGGTAGATGATTTTCTTCTCGGTTTGTAAGTTTTCTTGGACAAATCTTCTGTCATCCACTTCACCGAAGATCGATACGACTTTTGAATGTACTTTCCAATGCGATGGAACAATGATTTTCGTTCCGGCAAATATTTGAAAGAGGTCGATTACAATGGGCCCTTGGATATCGGCATGCAGTAAATTGATGTCTGTACCACCAAAAATATTGACCACCTCTCCGCCTTGTAGGTTTTTCGACGTGACAATGATTTTTTCTTCACTGAAGATGGAAGTGGAGCTAATGTAATTTTCGGTGATGGTATTTGCTGAATTCGTACCTGTGTCCGTTCGTGATTCAGTTCCTGTCCAGCATTCTGGTTCTGATTCGGGCTGCGGGCCCATCTCTGGGTTTGAGAAATAAGGGTCCGAGTCCCGCTGTTTGTAATCTTGTCTCGCTGTTTTTGGTGTGCTTTTATTCACAAACAACAGATAAAAACCGACTACAATGATAGCTATGGGGAAAAATAAGCTCCATATATTATAATCAAAATGCCGTTGTATGAGAAATAATACGCCCATTCCGATTAAAATAATTCCTGCTGGATTTTTGAAATTTGAATTACCTCCGATAATCAGCCCGATCACCACCAGAATCATTGGCCATGATAAAAGCCAATAGGGGAAGAGGTGATCGAAATTTAATTGACGAGCCAATAGTCCAAACCCGATTATAAGGATCAGAATTCCTGCCCAGATTCGTCCGCTCTCGGACTTTGGTGGCGTATGATTGGGGTGTTTTTGCATGATACGTTTTAAATCTTAGCGTCTTTTATCATTGGATGAAAAAAGTGGAGTAATTGTTACGCATCATTTTGCATTTTATCGTTGTTACGCATCATTGCGTATTTTATATAAAACATTTGTAATAATCAAATGAATTCCTTTATATTTATGCCCAAACTTAAAACATAAAAGATTTATAATGGGAGATTTCGACAACAGAGAGCGGGAAGAGGTTTTTTCAAAGAAAGTTAGGGCAGGAAAAAGAACCTACTTTTTTGATGTAAAAGCGACCAGGTCCAATGATTATTATGTGACCATTACAGAAAGCAAAAAACGCTTTGAAGACGGCTCGTTTATTAAACATAAAATTTTCTTGTATAAAGAAGACTTTGAAAAATTTGCCGAGGGTTTGGGGGATGTTGTGGAATACATCAAATCCCATCAAGAAGTCGTGGAAAAACGTTATGATCCAAATGCTGATCCTGGATTCGTTCCCAATAGTGATGGGGATGGAAAAGACAGCTTTTCCTATTAGACCTTTGATTTAACTTGTTTTTAAACGTTTATTTTATTTCATCCTATGCGTTGGAAAGGAGCTCGTCAAAGTGAAAACTTTGTGGATCGTCGGAAATCTTCCAAGGGTGGTAAAATAGCTTTGGGCGGTTTGGGAGGAATCGTTTTGGTGGTTATTGCCCTGTTTATGGGTGGGGATCCAAGCGAATTGATCAGCCAACTCCAATCAAATGCGCTTGATGGAGTTGCTGGACAGGAGATTGAGCTCAGCGCTGAAGATCAAAAGCTGGGTGAATTTGCCAGTGTGATTTTAGCCAGCACGGAGGACGTCTGGTTTCCCCTTTTCGAGCAGCGTGGTGAAAAATATCGGGTTTCCGAGTTGGTTGCCTACGTAGGTGGTACCGAAACGGGGGGCTGTGGATTTGGCTCTGCTTCCTTTGGGCCTTTTTATTGTTCGGCCGATGAACGGGTCTACATGGACCTATCCTTTAATGAAGACTTAAAAACACGGTTTGGTGCGACAGGAGAATTTGCCTTAGCGTATGTGATCGCCCATGAAATTGGTCATCATGTGCAAACCATCCTGGGGGTTTTACCACAGGTCCAAAACATGCGAAACAGGTTGAATGAGCGTGACTTTAACAAATTGATGGTTCAACTGGAATTGCAAGCAGATTTCTATGCCGGCGTTTGGGCGCATCATGCTAACAGTTTGTCCGGCATTGATTTAAGCTATGATGATATTCGGGAAGGGATGAATGCTGCAGCTGCAGTAGGTGACGACCGCATTCAAATGCAATCCCAGGGCTATGTCGTTCCAGAGGCCTTTACTCACGGGACCTCCGAGCAACGAGCATATTGGTTCAAAAAGGGATACGACACCGGAGACCCCGCACAGGGTGATACCTTTAATGATCCAGCGCTGCGATAAAACTTGCTATAACTTGATTGAATCGATCGCTGTCTTCCAAACTGGGCAGGTGCCCACATTTCTCAAAGGTTACCATCTGGGCGCCTGGAATGTGCTCCATCAAGATATCTGCCTGTGATTTCGGGGTCACCTGATCTTCCGCTCCCCAAATCAATAGGGTAGGGATTTGAATGTTTTTCAAATGTTCGGTCGTGTCCGTACGGGAGGCCAATGCCAATAAAGTCGCACAAATGCTCCGTACATTATTCCGACGAATGCTGCTTTTAATCATTTCAACATCATCGGGGTTGTTTTGTATGCTGTGTTCCGAAAAAACTTTCTTCACAAAATTCAAAGCAAAAGTTCGATTTCCGTGCTTTAGAACGGATTTAATCGTTTCAAAACGTTTCACCTTAGCTTCATTATTATCACTTATGGAATTGGTATCGCTGAGGATCAATGCCGAAAACTTGTCCGGATCCAATTCATGAGCGCGCAGTGCAATGTACCCACCCATGGAAACCCCGCAAAGAACTGCCTTTTTGATTTCTTTCTTTCGCATGAATTCCAAAAGATCACGGGCGAAAAGATCAATGCTGAAAAAACCATGACCCATAGTGCTATTCCCATGCCCACGTACGTCAATGGCGATCCCCGTTTGATCCTCGGGCAAGGCCTCAAGTTGTTTTAACCACATGTTTTTGTTAAATGGAAAGCCATGAATAAAGATGATCGGATGTTCCATTTCCCGGCTACCGGATTTCTTCAAATATGAAATTCCAATGTCACCAACTGTTATTCGCTTGTGTTGTATGTTTTTCTTTCTCCGCATTTGCATGATACTAAGGTACAAATAATATTTTTTAAAATATATTTTCTTTTTGTCAGAGTGATTTATATCTTTGCAATCCCAATCAGGGACATGCATCTGCATCTGTAGCTTAACTGGATAGAGCACCTGACTACGGATCAGGAGGTTTGGGGTTCGAATCCCTACAGATGCACCAAAATTCAGGAAGCCTAATCGTCAAGTTTGAAGATTAGGCTTTATTTTTCTTATGAACAATCGATGTTTTATGCTAAACCTTGTGTTATTTGGCCCTCCCGGTGCGGGTAAGGGAACCCAATCTCAGAAATTGATAGATAAATACCAATTGGTCCATATTTCAACTGGTGACCTATTTCGAGGTCACATTAAGGATCAAACTTCTTTAGGTCAGGAGGTTAGTGCATTGATCGCCGAAGGAGAATTGGTTCCAGACTCCATCACCATCGCCATGTTAGAAGAGGAGATCGGAAAATATCCTGAAGCGAAAGGCTTTATTTTTGATGGTTTTCCTCGTACGGTGGCTCAAGCTGAAGCATTGGATGCTTTCCTGAAAGGAATCGGCCAAGAAATCACCGGTGTGATCGCGTTGGATGTGAATGAAGTTGAATTGACGGGTCGCATTGCTAAACGTAAAGAAATTTCCGGTCGTGCAGACGATGATAGTGAGAAACTAAAGAAACGCATTCAAGAATATTTTAACAAAACCATTCATGTGTTGCCTTATTACGAAGCACAAGGTAAG
>DASRQK010000156.1:0-19568 GCA_035645875.1 Sphingobacteriaceae bacterium
GTTTGATGGACTGATTCATCAGGAAGCGTTCCAGTTTGGGCTCGACCAACAGGATCACACCGATCAGGAGCACAAAAATTCCGCCGGTGGCCAAGAAACCCAGTGAGAAGCTATCCAGTACTTCGCTCAAATAAAAACCTAAAGCCAGGCTGAGGAAAAACACGACAAACACTGCAAAGATGGTTTTCACCACATCCACCAGCAGACTGGCGATCAGCCTAGAAGAGCGTTCAGTCACCTTTAGCTGCATGATTTTCAGCTTGGTGTCCAAGTATTCTTTCGTCTTTTGAAACGAGCCGCTCAAGGAGAACTTCGCCTCCTCTTTTCCCTTATTTGATTTTTCCTGTGTATTCAAACCGGATCCTCCTTCACTTTAGTTGGGTTAAACCCAGATCTCGGTGATTACGCGTGTTCTTCAATCGCTTCTTCGACCTGATCGGAGGCCTTGTCCAATTTGGACTTAATCGTTGCGATCAATGAGTCCGCCAGTGCGCTCACATGATTCGCTTGCTCGCTTGTGCGTTCCTTAATGGCGTCTCCCAAATCTTTCAAAGACTCGTTTACTTTTTCCCGTGTATCAGATCCTTTATCGGGCGCAAATAAAATTCCAAGTGCTGCTCCTGCTGCCAAACCGGCCAACAATGCGGCTACTACTTTCGTGTTATCATTCATATCAGTAAGATTTTGTTTTACGCAAGATAAAGCAAAACATTTGCCAAAAAGAACGAAAACGTAAAAATACTTTCCTAAACAGGTTGAAGTACGCGCGCGGATTAGTAATTTTTCATCACCGTACGTAAAAATTCCTCGACAGATCTACGAACATCCACAGCGCTCCTTTGGTGATGATTCACCAACACAGAAAAAACGAGTTTTTTACCCGAATCTGCGATGAGGTACCCACTCAAGGCGATGGTTCCATTCAACGTTCCTGTTTTGGCAAAAATACGATCTTCTTGGCCCCGATAATAACCAGACAGGGTTCCTTGGTTTCCATGAGGCAAAATTTCGCGCACCCGCTCGTAGCCGAACTCATCCTTCATTTGTCGGAGCAATCCGATGTAGAAGCGCGGAGAAAATTGATTGTTTCGGCTCAATCCACTTCCATCAGCCCAATTCTTTTGATCCGGTAAATTCGCCAAATCAGTGCGTAAAATATGATTAATGGCGCCCCGATCCGTTAATCTTCCCGTGATTTCAGACCCAGCCATGATCAATAATTGTTCCGCGATGAAATTATCGCTTCGCTTCATCATCACCCCCAGCACCGTATCTTTCTCCGCGGTGTATAGCACATTTAGCCCCGCTGTATTCGCCGCTGGCCTTCTTTTATTAGGAGCCAGGTGCAGGCGGAGGTGTGGGTGGGTTTTCGAAAGGGTATCCTGGAGTAATTTGAAGGCAAGCATGGGATCGCTGTGCTGTGTAAAAGGCCTAGCCATGGTGCTCCGGCTAGATGCTGCGGCACGCCATTGGTTGTCGTTCTCGGCGCGGGTCAGCACGTAATTTTGAGCGTCTGCATTAACAGTAGGCACTTCTGCGGATAAAAACTGCGTAAAATAGCCTGGCACCATTCGCGCACCTTGGGCATCCACCCGTAAGCGCGCAAAATTTCCGTAAAGCGGCATTTGGCTGCGCTCAGGAACAGACGTGCTCTGGAAATAATCCCAAGGCCAGCCCGCGCCAAACCGGCTAAAACCGGGGCGCTCGTCCAGCGCGATCATCACAGGCTTATTCACCCGGTTCATCAGCGCGATCAAGGGCTGCTGTTGAAAATCCCGGTGGAAAAATGTGGGATCTCCATTCGGATACAGGAATAAACTATCCGCCGTCTCTTGCCAGTACCAGCCCGGAATACTATCGGGCAGATATTTTAAACTGGCATACGTGGTTAATAATTTCGTGTTACTGGCCGGCACAAAAATTTTGTCGGAATTATGGTCAAATAGGTATTGATCCTGCTCCACATCGTAGATGCTGACCCCGACAAAGGCATTGCCTAAAATCGAATCGTTCTCGATCCGATTTTGCAGGGAATCCTGCTGCACCAGTCCTCGCTGGACCGTACAGCTTTGTAAAACAAATAACAAAACGGGGACCAGAAGCCACTTATGGCCTCTTGCTTTTAGATGATTTGATCTATTTTTCATGCGTTAATTTAAAAAATGTTTTTCCAAGAATCGTACGGTCGCCTCTTTCACTTTGATCAAGTTTTCAAACACCATCCAATGGTGCGTATCATCCGGAATCACTAAGATTTCCATTTCCACACCTTTATCGCTCAACCGGTTATATAAATCGATGCTTTGTGAAAAATTCACGTTTTGATCGTCGTCCGAATGCACAATTAATACGGGGGATTCCCAGCCATCCACATAGCGTGACGGTGAAGACTCCCATGCCAATCGGGCTGCCTCTTCGAAATCTTCCGGAGCCTCGCCCGAAGGACGTGAACGTGAACGATTATGCACACCGTGGATATCCACACCCGCTTTAAAAATGTCAGAATTACGACCCAAGGCCATGGCGGTCAGGTAACCACCATAAGAACCCCCAAAGGCTCCAACGCGCTCAGCATCTACGAAAGGTTGTTGTTGTAGCCATTTTCCCGAAGCCAAAATGTCCAAATACTCAGAAGCTCCCTGTGTGCCCGCTGACGCTGGGGTCTGGAATTCATAACCATATCCGGTGCCCATGCGGTAATTGATCGCCAAAACCACAAAACCTTTACTGGCTAAGTGCTGATTGACCATATAATCGTAAAAATAGTAATCCAGAAAATGCCAGCCCAAAAACATTTGTCTACGAGGCCCCCCGTGTATATATACCAATGCAGGCGCATCAGCATGCACATTTTTCGGGCGGAACAATTGGCCATAAATGGTCAAACCATCCTCCGAAGGAAAGGAAACTTGCTCCGGCGCCACATGATTACTATAGTCAAAACCTTCAAAAAGGCTACTTCCAATCAGTTTTTTAGCTGCAGGCTGGGCCAGGCTCATAATCGTCGGCAGATAAGGCTGGGTCAATGTGCTGCTCAAATAGGCTATCGAGCGGTCACCATTTATAAACACAGGATAGGCTTCTATTCCTTCTCCTGGAGTTAATATGCGCATTTCCTGGGTGTTCAAATCCACCAAGCCAATGTGCTTGCGATCCAAGTCTTCTTGTTCTGGCCCGGTATTGGCCCCGAAAGCGATATAGCGGCCGTTTGCGCTGTATTCGATTTGATCTACCGTAAATTCTCCTTTTGTCAGTTGGACCAATCCCTCACCATTCGGCTGAATGGCATATAAATGTGGCCAATTATCCTGATAGGACAGGAAGGTGATGGTGTTTTCTAAATTCCACTTCAAATTGAAGGAGCCCTGCCATGCAGGAACGGATCCGGCCAAGGTTTGAGGAGCGCTCCAAATGGTGTCGGCTTCACCACCCTCCAATGAGGCCACCATAATGGACCAAGGCTGATGTCTGGGAACCAAAATGGGACTTATTGCCCCGCCCGAGGCCCGAGTGCGCACAAAAGCGATGGATTTTCCGTCGGGAGACCATTGGGGATTGCGATCCCGATGAAAAGAGGGGGACACCCACTGAATCGTTGGTTCGTTTTGATCATAGATTCCGATGAATGAATGACCGCCGCGCGACACTGAAAACAAGAGTTTTTGTCCGTCCGGAGACCAGCTCAAGCTATTGACACTTCCGGATGTATGAAACAACTGTTCCGGCCGGCTGCTCTCTTCCTCTAAAGAAACCGTATATACTTGGCCTCCTCTGCGGTATTGTAGCGAAGTCGAAGAAGGGTGAAAAAAAGGATAGTCCCCTTCTCCGATTAATCGTTGCTTTTTCGAAGGGACGTGCATCACATACAATAATATTTGCTGTCTTTCCACGTATGAAGCGGGATTAATGGCCCGAACAGCACTGTTGCCACTGTGTTCTCCCCCACGCACAAAGGTTATCCATTGTCCATCCGGGCTCACGGTTAGACTCGTGATTTCCAGGCCGTCATCTTCCATAAAATTCGTTAACCGCACCAGGTCATAAGATGGGGCTGAAGCCTGATATAGGTGTCGGCGACCTTGCTCATTGGCCAAAAAATACACGGAAGAATGATTAGGAGCGGCTTTCAGTGAAGACACAAACGGTGTATTCATGAGTTGTCTAAGCGAGGATTGGCCCGAAGCAGCTCCCACAAAGAGCCATGCGCAGGCCATGAATGTACAAAAGAATTTTACTTTCATGGATGGATTAAAATTGGTAAAATCCAAATGTAGCAAAAAAAAATCGGGCAATCCTTAACAAAGGCTCACCCGATTTGTAAAATTATTAGAGATTGTGCAGCGAAAACGCAGAATTATTGTGCTTGACTTAAAGCCTCCTGCTTCATTTTGTCATTGGCCACAATGACAATTTCAACTCGGCGATTTTCTGCGCGACCCGCTTCCGTATCGTTATCAGCAATGGGTTCGTGAAAGCTTTTTCCTTGGGTTTTCATTCTTGAACCCTGCAGGCCCTGTGCGACCGCATAATTTTTTACTGCCTGTGCGCGTCTTTCCGACAGGCCTTGATTGTATTGGTCCGTACCGCGACTATCCGTATGACCAATCACTAAAATCTCCGTGTCCGGATTCTCATTCAATGTCGCCACCAAATTAGAAATATTGGCCTTGGCAGCTTCTTTCAAGTCGGTTTTGTCAAAATCAAATAAGATTCCGCTATCAAACTTGACCAAGATGGCCTCTTCAGTACGGATCACTTCCGCTCCGGCCACCGTCTCCTCGATTTGGGCAGCCTGTTTGTCCATTTTATTACCAATCAAACCACCGGCTATCCCACCAATGGCCGCCCCGGCAATCGCACCAATAGCGGTGTTTCCAGCCTTTCCTCCGATGATGGCTCCGACTGAACCGCCAGCCACCGTTCCTACTGCTGCACCTTTTTGTGTGTTATTCATGCTTTGGATGGTAGAACAACCGCCCAGCAGTAATAAAGCAGAAGTAGCAGCCGTTAATCCAAGCATGGAAATTTTTCTATTCGAAACCATAATGTTAAAAATTTTGTTTTATAAAGCTCAATTATTCGTATACGAATACAAAGCGGATGCCAAAACAAATTTTGGTTTGAAATAATTATAGTTTAGGCCGTGTTGCAGCTACAGGAGTTATTTGACAGGCGACAGGGGCTTTATCTCAACTGGTGTGCGTAATGTACGCGGCACCAAAGACTCCTCAGCGTTATAAGCATTGGGTATTTGTGTGCTTAAATCCACTTCAGGGCGATATGAATTTGGGATCGCGAAACTCAGGTCTTGATTTTTCTGATACGCATTTGGTAGCTCAGTTGATTTATTTGGCGTGCCAATAGATTGTTTGGAGGCGCCAACAGACTTAATGGTCGGGACGATAGACGGAATGTCTTTGCCTTTTAGCGAAACCTGTGCCTGCACCATATTCCACATGCCCATCACAAAGAGCATTGATAGAAGACAAAACGAATTCATAAGAAATGACTTCATAACCTGATTATGATATTGGTCCAAAATCAAAGATACAAAAATATCGTCAAAACCTGAAAGACCATTGTTAAAATTTGTTAAACAGCCGATTATCGATCCGGTCTTATGTATTTTTGTGTTTACTTTAGGGGCGATTTTCGAGCTCCGGAAAGAAATAAAATGAGAAAAAAAACCCTCACATTGATCGTAGGCTTGATGACTGTTGCATTGTTAGGTGTGATGGCCATGCAGTATTTTTTTATTCGTCAATCGTATATTCAGCAATCCCAACTTTTTGATGAGTCTGTCAATGCCGCCATTACTACTGTGGCTTCCCGGGCAGAAAAAAAAGAAGTGTTGGAGTATTCTCAGCAAGTTCAGCAAAGGACGGAGCAACGGGCCATGCGGCAGCAAAATCTGGAACGGCAGTTAAGGGTGCAGGAAGAATTGGACCAGGTCAGAAAGCAACTTATCGAGATTAAACGCACGTATAAAGAGCACGAAGAACAGATGTATCGGATTTATCCACATGCGGTTCTTTTGGACAATGATTTCTACGAGACCTACATTCGTGTCCCTCAGAATAACCATTTGGTGTCCATTGATTTCGGCATGCAGAGACAGGGAATTGAAGGCAGTTTTCTGCAAGAAAACTACATTAGTGTGGGCGCGACAAAGGAGCTTCCGACCGTTCCGGCTCAAGACGACAGCGCCCGGTTTCTGGTTATGATGGACATCAATCCGTTTACCAGAAGTTCTTCTAATAATATTGTGACGCTGCCGCCCATGACCGATGAGCGCATGAAACAGAAACTACAGGATTTAGAGCGCGAAGCCCGACTTTTACAAGCCAATTCTTTATTGGACACCATTGCGATTCTGGGAGGGAAAAGTACGCGCATGATCGAAGATTTTGCGATCACGGCTGAATTGTCCCAAAAACCGCTGGATCAAAGGTTGGACATTGAATACATAAAACGAGAGCTGCAACAAGAACTACAAAATCGTGAGATCCACTCGCCTTTTCACCTGGAAATTCGTAGTGAGGACGAGGTGTTTTACAGTTTTGTCCAATGGGACATAAATGAGCCGATGCCTAAGGAGGGAAAATTTCAGTCGGCCAGTTATTCTACGCCCTTATTTAAGGAGGATTTGGCGCAATCCCCGGGGTGGCTGACCGTATATTTTCCAGACAAGCAGCGGACCCTGTTAGGAAATGTGAATATGATGTTAAGTTCTTCGGTGGCATTATTATTGGTTTTGATCGGCGCTTTCGCATTCACTTTAATGACGATTTTGAGGCAAAAAAAGATGTCGGAGATGAAAACCGATTTCATCAATAACATGACGCACGAGTTTAAAACGCCCGTCGCGACGATCATGATCGCCAGTGAAACCTTAAAGGACCCCGAGATCAGTTTAGACCAAAAAAGAGTTTCGAGGCTCGCCAATGTCATTTATGATGAGAACGTGCGTTTGGGTAATCATATTGAACGCGTGCTGAATATCGCCCAATTGGAGAAAGAAGAGATGAGAATGTCCCTGCAAGACGTGCCGATCAATTCCATGGTGCAGTCTGTCGCAGATAGTATGCAGCTGCAGTTCCAAAAAGCCGGTGCTGAGCTCGAATTGGACTTGGGCGCTGATCAGGATTTAATCCTCGGTGATGAATTGCACTTGGCCAATGTCTTTTATAATTTATTGGACAATGCCCTGAAATACAGCACTGAAACCCCGATAGTGCGGATACGGACGATGAATGTCGATCAAGGGGTGTGCATTACGGTGTCAGACAATGGTATCGGGATGAGCAAGGACCATTTATCGAAAATATTCGATCAATTCTATCGGGTTCCAACGGGTAATCGACACGATGTGAAAGGTTTCGGCTTAGGCCTTAGCTATGTGGCCGATGTGGTGAAAAGATTAAAAGGAAAAGTGTCTGTAAATAGTGAAAAAGGAAAAGGAACAGTTTTTGAGGTTTGGATGCCGTTGAAACTGACCTAGAAGCGTTTAAAGAAATAAGTATGCAAAAAATATTATTAGCCGAAGACGACCCGAACCTCGGCGAACTGCTTAAAGATTACCTGGAATTAAAAGGTAAATTTGACGTGACGCTCTGTAAAGACGGGGAGGAAGCTATTCGGGCATTTGGCCAAGATCACTTTGATTTGTGCATTTTGGATGTCATGATGCCCAAAAAAGACGGCTTTACCCTTGGCCGGGAAATTCGGAAAATAAACCCGGACATTCCGCTGATATTTGCGACTGCGAAGGGGATGATGGAAGATAAAACCGAGGCCTTTGGTTTGGGTGGAGACGATTACATCACGAAGCCCTTTCGAGTGGAAGAACTATTATTGCGGATTCAAGCACTTTTGAAACGGGTGACACGAGAAAAGGCCTTCGAAGAAGAACCCGTGAACGAATTCCAGATTGGTAAGTTTCATTTTGATTACCCCTCGCAGATCATATCCATCGAAGGTCGAGATCAAAAACTGTCGACTAAAGAAGCTGAATTATTACGCTTGCTTTGCTTGAATATGAATGAAGTATTGACCCGGGAAACGGCTTTGCTTGAAATCTGGCACGACGATAATTATTTCAATGGAAGAAGCATGGATGTGTTTCTGAGCAAATTACGTAAATACCTCAAAGAAGACCCGAATGTGGAGATTGTAAACGTACACGGAAAGGGCTATAAGTTATTGGCGTAAATCGGGATCGCCCAGCCTGAGCGGCTTTTGAGTTTTTATCCGTAAATTTGCAGGCTTATGACGGCTATCACAGAATTCGATCCCCAAACACACATTATTATTAAAGGCGCCCAGGTCCACAACCTTAAAAACCTGGACTTGGCTATTCCGAAAAACCGGCTGGTGGTGATCACCGGAATGTCGGGCTCTGGGAAGTCTTCATTAGCCTTTGACACCTTATTTGCGGAAGGACAGCGGCGCTATGTAGAGAGTCTTTCGGCGTACACGCGTCAATTTATGGGGCGCATGAATAAGCCCGAGGTGGATTACATCAAAGGCATCGCTCCGGCTATAGCCATTGAACAAAAAGTCATTACGAGCAATCCTCGCTCTACGGTGGGGACTTCTACCGAAATATACGATTATTTAAAATTACTTTTCGCTCGGGTGGGGCATACGATCTCGCCGGTTTCGGGTCGTGAAGTCACGAAAGATACCGTGGGCTCGGTCGTGGATTATGCCTTGGGTTTGCCTGAGGACAGCATGGTGACCGTCTTGTTTCCTTTGGTTCCACACGAGAGCCGTAGTTTGCAGGAAGAATTGGGCGTTTTATTGCAAAAAGGCTTTGTGCGCATCAAATACAAGGGCAAGACCCTGAAAATCGAAGCGCTTTTGGAAGACTTGGGGGAAGACCAGACGCCTGCCACAGGGGCAGATATATGGGTGTTGGTGGATCGCGTCCGCATGGACGGTGCGGAAGAAACAGCCCATCGTCTGGGGGATTCCGTACAGACTGCGTTTTTTGAGGGCAGAGGAGATTGCTATGTAGAGTTTGAGGAGGAACAACACCACTTTTCAGATCGGTTTGAACTGGATGGAATCCTTTTTGAAGAGCCATCGCCTAATTTTTTCTCGTTTAACAATCCTTATGGTGCCTGTCGCCGTTGCGAAGGATATGGAAAAATTATCGGAATTGATCCCGATCTGGTGGTGCCGGATAAAAGTCGCTCGGTCTATGACGGTGCGATTGCGCCCTGGAGGGGCGAAAAAATGGGCGTGTGGCTTCAGCGATTAGTGAAGTCCTCCTTGGCCTTTGATTTTCCCATTCATCGATCCTATAGTGATCTTACCCCCGAACAACAAGAACTACTCTGGACCGGGAACAAGCATTTTTCAGGCTTGAATGAGTTTTTCAAGGAATTGGAGGAACAAAGCTATAAGATCCAGTACCGAGTGATGCTGTCGCGATATCGGGGCAAAACAACCTGTCCTGAGTGTCACGGAACACGCCTGAGAGCAGATGCCAAATATGTGAAAGTGGGCGGTAAATCCATTGCGGACGTCGTATTAATGCCGCTGGACGAAGCGCTCGATTTTTTCTCGAACCTGGAACTCAGCGAACACGACCAAAAGATTGCTAGTCGGGTGCTGGCAGAAATCACGACACGATTGCGTTTTTTGACGGATGTGGGCTTGTCTTATTTGACGCTTAACCGACTGTCCAATACGCTTTCCGGAGGGGAGTCTCAACGGATCAATCTGGCTTCATCCCTGGGAAGTTCTCTGGTGGGATCGATTTATGTGTTGGATGAACCGAGCATTGGCCTGCACCCGAGGGATACGCAGCGCTTGATCGGCGTGCTGAAAGCACTTCGGGATGTGGGAAATACGGTCGTGGTCGTGGAGCACGAGCAAGAAATGATGGAAGCAGCCGATTTCCTGGTGGATATCGGCCCGGAGGCGGGGATCAATGGAGGAGAAGTGATCTTCCACGGCGTCTATGACGAGATTTTAACGCATCCCGATAGCCTCACGGGAAAATATTTGAGTGGCAGGGAGGGGATTCCCGTCCCGCCAAAACGCAGGGCCTGGAGGGATGCGGTGCAGGTACACGGAGCCCGGGAGAATAACCTGAAGAATGTGACGGTGCGGTTTCCGCTGCATGTGTTTACCGTGGTGACCGGGGTGTCGGGCTCCGGCAAAACATCGTTGGTCAAGCGCGTGCTTTACCCAGCCCTACAAAAAGCAATTGGCCATTATTCGGGGGAACAAACCGGCCTTTACGACAGCATATCCGGGGACATTGCTCAAGTAGAACAGGTAGAGCTGGTCGACCAGAACCCCATTGGCCGGTCCTCTCGTTCCAATCCAGTGACCTACGTAAAGGCCTGGGATGAAATCCGTCATCTGTATAGTCAACAGCCCGCGGCCAAGGCCGCCGGGCTGAAGCCAGCAGCCTTCTCCTTTAACGTCGAAGGCGGTCGTTGCGATGTCTGCCAGGGAGATGGAGCGGTCAAAATCGAGATGCAATTCATGGCAGACATTATTTTGCCCTGCGAAGCCTGCGATGGAAAACGTTTCAAATCTCATGTGCTCGATGTCGCTTGGCAGGGCAAAAACGTATCCGAAGTCCTGGACATGAGCATCGAAGAAGCCATCGTGTTTTTTCAAGATCAGCCCAAAATCATAGCGCGACTCGAACCCCTTGCTTCGGTAGGGTTGGGCTACGTGAAACTCGGGCAATCTTCCAGCACACTTTCTGGCGGAGAGGCCCAACGCATCAAACTCGCCTCCTTCTTGATCAAAGGAAATAACCAAAAGAAAACGTTGTTCATTTTTGATGAACCCACGACCGGGTTACATTTTCACGATATTCGTAAGCTGCTCGCCTCATTCGACGCACTCATCAGCCAGGGTAACAGTATTTTAGTCATCGAACATAACATGGAAATGATCAAAAGTGCCGATTGGGTGATAGACATTGGTCCTGAGGGCGGCGATAAGGGTGGAACGGTGGTGTTTGAAGGCCTTCCAGAGGACTTAATCCACGTTTCCGAGTCTTTTACCGGTCAATTCCTAAAAAATCATCTGAAATAGTCGCGCTAAAAAACGGAATCTCATGGTGTATCTTAAATGGCTACTGCTCCCTTTTTCCGTTCTGTATGGACTGATTCTACGTTGTCGGCATCACCTATACGATCGCGGCTGGTTTGGTTTTGAGCAAAAAACCATCGATCTGCCTCTTATCGTCGTGGGCAATCTCGAAGTCGGAGGCACCGGGAAAACCCCCATGATTGAATATTTGATTCGCTTATTAAGGGGTCAATACCGGCTGGCCACGCTCAGCAGGGGATATGGGAGGAAGAGCCGCGGTTACCTCGAAGTGAACGCAAACCACAGCGTTCAAATCAGCGGGGACGAACCCCTACAATTTAAAAAGAAATTTCCGGACATTACGGTCGCTGTGTCCGAAAAGCGGGTTCCCGCTGTCGAAAAATTGCGCCCCGATCACGATGTCATCCTATTAGACGACGCCTTTCAGCATCGAGCGCTCAAGCCGGGGCTTGGTATTCTGCTTTTTAGCTACGACCGTGTCCTAAAAAACCCCTGGCTGCTGCCGGTGGGGCCTTATCGCGATGTTTTTGAGGCCAGGAAGCGAGCGGATCTGATCGTCGTCACCAAATGCCCCGACCACTTATCCGATCCGCACACCTTAGCCGTTCAACAGCGACTTCAGGTCAAGACAAAAAACATTCCCATCTACTTCACCAGGATTGCTTACGGGACTTTATGCAGCCTCTGGAAAGACACAACGCCGATCCCCCAATGGGAGACGCATCATGTGCTGCTGGTGACAGGCATTGCCAGACCTCAACCGCTCCTGGAATATGTACAAAAGCAAGCCCAGGACGTGCGCCATTTGGCTTTTCCCGACCATCACAGTTTTACATCCACAGACATTCAGCAGATGACCAGCGAATTTGCTCGGCTTTCAGGGGAGTTCAAGTTTATTTTGACCACAGAAAAAGACGCGATGCGTATTCAAAGCTTACCTGCTCCCATCTTGGACACTTTACGTGACCTTCCCATGTATTACCTCCCGATTGAGCAGCAATTCCTGGACGTGAAGCAAAGGGAAAACTTTAATAAACAGATTTTGGCGTATATTCAGGGTGTTTAAAATTCCCCCGTACTCAGCAGGACCAAGGTGCAGGCGACCACCGGTTCAATACCTGCTTCCTCCACCTTTTGGATCAATGTCTGGTTTTCCGTGCCGGGATTGAATATCACTCTTTTAGGCTTGGTATCTAAAATATATTGCTCATATTGTTCCTGTAAAGCCGGACCGATGTATAAGGTAATCGTGTCGATCCCCTCTTGTACCGGAGAACCGGGAGGCAAAATCTCTTCGCCCGCCACTTCCCCTTTCTTAACGCCTATATTCACGATCGGGTGGCCCGCTGCGGTCAATCTATGTGCTGCTTTATATGAATACCGAGCCGGATTGGTGCTCGCTCCTATGATCAATGTCTTCTTCTTTTCCATGTTTCTTTCTCCTTACTCGTTTAAATGCTCACCGCTAAACGCTCACCGCGCTTTGGGGTTAATCACCCATGTATTCACCACTTCCCGAATAGGCCCCCCTTCTGATCACCGGCATATCGAGCATCTTATACAGGCTGTCTAAGTGCAACATGCTATTATTGACCAAATTGGACAATAAGACAATGGTGATGTCTTTCTCCAAATCGCGAATATAAAGCGTTCTAAAACCGTGCCACCACCCGGTGTGGTAAGCGATTTTATAATCTTCTTGATGGAAAGTTCTCCACCCATAGCCATAACTGAAGACACCCCGCTCGGGTTTGCTATGAGCTTGATAGGCAGAATCCAGCAGTTCCGTCTTCAGCAACCTGCCCTCATCCAAGGCCCGACCGAATAGATATAAATCCTGCACCGTGCTGTAGATCCCTTTATCGCCCACCGGGCCGTCTAAATAATTCTGTACCACTGAACGTCTCCAGACGCGATCATGACCGATCACATGTGTCGGAATTTGCTCGTAAACGGCCTTGGAGTACACCGCTGTATGATGCATGCCTGCGGGTTTGAACACATTTTCATTCATGAACACGGCAAATTCCTGCCCCGTGACCACTTCTATAATCGCCGCCAGCATCATATAATTGGTATTGTTGTAGAAATGTCGTCCATCCGGTGCGCCATAGCGCATGGGGCGGTGCTCCATCAATAGTTCCACTGCCTCTCTATTGGTGATTCCCACTTTCTTATCCTCCCAGACCGAATCCGCGAGATAAATGTAGTTTGGCAATCCCGATCTGTGGGTCAATAATTGCCGAACCGTTACGCCCTCATAGGGGAACCCGGGAAAAAACTTGTCCATGGTGTCTTCCAACGACAATTGGCCCTGCTCTACTAACATCAAGGCCCCTATGGCTGTGAGCGGCTTTGAGACCGAAGCGAGCTCAAATTGAGAATGTATATGCAGGCTATCCCGCATCAGGTGATTCGCCCAGCCGAAGCTGTTTTGATAAATGATTTTTCCTTCTTTGGCGATTAACACGTTGCCATTGAAGCCCGAACGTTCATGCAAACGAGTCATGTAGGCGTGAATTTCAGGGTCGGCAGTTTCCTCGTCGTAAACCAAGGCGAGGCTGTCTTTAATGTGTTGTTTTCGACCTTCGTCCTTTTTTTTTCGTCCCCCCTCATTGGAGTCGCAAGAAAAAGAGCTGGCTGCCAAAACACCGCCCAGAATAATCAATATGCAAAATCTTAGAAAGAGATTTCTCAAAATAGTAGCTGTGCTTTTTCGATATAAATGACTCGCGCGACATTCACGCGTTTAAACAAAAATAGGGAATGCATTTTTTAAAACAAAATCACTATGTTTACTGTTGATAATGATAAACTATCCGTTCATTAAATTTTTGCATTATGAGATTTTTGATCAATATTCTCGTCTCCGGCCTGGCCATTTTTATCGCGGCTTGGATCCTTCCGTCAAACGCTGTGACGGTAGAAAACTTTTGGTGGGCACTTTTGGCCGGCTTCATAATAGGCTTTGTCAATGCCACCCTCGGCACCATTCTGCGGGTGTTCACATTGCCATTGAACCTGTTGACCCTGGGCTTGGTTTCCTTCATTATTACCATACTGATGGTGATGTTGACCAGCGCCATGATGGGCGACAAGTTTCATGTTAACGGCTTCTGGTGGGCGACACTATTCGCTGTGATCGTCGCCGTGGTGGAGGTCATTCTGAGTAGTATTTTTGGCACGAATAAAAGGAGTTGATCGCCGCTACTTGGGATCAAAAACCGTATATTTGCGTTATGACTAAAGAACAAGTTCAGGATTTGAGGGATCGCGTAACGTCCCTGAGGAGGTATCTTTGACATTGATACCCTCAAAAAAGAAATAGAAGAGCAGCAGGCTTTAACGATCGAACCCGGCTTTTGGGACGATTCTAAGGCGGCTGAAAAGGTCCTGCAGTCGATTAAGTCGAAGAAAGTATGGACGGAGGAATACGATGAAGTCAGTGCTTCGGTGGACGATCTGGCCGTCATGTATGAATTCTTCCAATCGGGGGATGCTTCGGAGGATGAAGTCAATGAACAATATGCCGTCACCCTGAAACAGGTGGAGGACTTGGAGTTTAAAAACATGCTTAGCGCGCCGGAGGATCAATTGGACGCCATCCTGCAAATCACTGCTGGCGCCGGAGGCACGGAAAGTTGCGATTGGGCCAGCATTTTAATGCGCATGTACGTCATGTGGGGCGAAAACCGAGGCTATAAAGTCATTGAACAGGACCATCAGGAAGGGGACGTGGCAGGCATCAAATCGGTCACACTTCAAATTTCGGGCGATTTTGCGTACGGCTACCTCAAGGGTGAAAACGGCGTGCATCGATTGGTCCGGATCTCTCCATTTGATTCCAATGCCAAGCGTCATACCTCTTTTGCCTCCGTTTATGTCTATCCTTTAGTGGATGATCATATAGAAATCGATATTAAGGATTCAGAACTCGAATGGGATACGTTTCGTTCGGGTGGCGCTGGGGGACAAAACGTGAATAAAGTGGAAACGGCGGTTCGGCTTCACCACAAACCTACCGGCATCATCATTAAAAACCAAGAAACCCGATCACAACTGCAAAATAAGGACAATGCGCTTCGCTTGTTGAAATCTCAATTATACGAAATCGAGATGCGGAAACGCCTCGAAGCGACAGCGGCCATTGAAGGAAGCAAAAAACGAATCGAATGGGGGTCTCAGATTCGCAATTACGTGCTTCACCCGTATAAGCTGGTAAAAGACTTACGGACCAATGTGGAAACCTCGAACACGCAAGACGTGCTGGCGGGCGAAATCGATGATTTCTTGAAAGCGTACCTGATGGAGTACGGCAGTTAAAGCGGCCAACATCCGGTCAAGCGGCACCGGTTATTCACCGGCCGCTTAAAATTCGTTTTTCCACATCATACTTTCCACAGGCCGAGTGGTTTTGCGGTTATATTTTGCGTTTCCTTTGGTATGATAAAAAGTTTCTATATCGCCTTCGACCACGAAGTAAATTAATTGGCCAATAGGCATTCCAGCATAGATGCGAACGGGTTGGGCGACCGAAATCTCTAAGGTCCAGGTATTGCAAAAACCCACATCGCCTTTTCCAGCTGTGGCGTGTATGTCAATGCCCAATCTCCCGGTGCTGGATTTTCCTTCCAAAAAAGGAACATGCTGGTGTGTTTCTGTGTATTCCAAAGTCACCCCTAGATAGAGGGTATTCGGCTCCAGCATATATCCTTCTTCCGGTATTTGAAAATGTTCGATTTCATTGTGTTTTTTCGCATCCAGCACCCGATCCTTGTAAGTGGCCAGGTATTTTCCCAGGTGCACATCGTACGAATTGGTCCCCAAGCAAGCCCGATCAAAGGGCTCGATGACGATCGTTCCTTTCTCGATCTCTTCCAGTATGCGCTTATCCGATAATATCATTTGCCAATAATCGGAAAAATTTATGTGATTGTCCGCATGCGTTCGGGGACTTTTTTCGTAAAAATGCCTAAGTTTGTTTGTATGGGACTAGTTTATCTCCGAAAATTAAATAAAGACACGCGTTTTGCGATTTGGCGCATCGAAGAGGAGGCCGACGATCTGCTGAGCAGACTGCAGCTGGACGAGCGCGAGCGCGGCGTTCTGCGGTCCCTGAATAAGGGGAAGCGAACCTTGCATTGGTTGGGTACGCGGGTATTGCTCCGATACATGTTGGACACGCCTGGCTTTATAGATTGCCCGTCGGATGAAAACGGAAAGCCCTATCTGGCGAACTTCCCACAAAAAATCTCCCTGACGCATTCTTTTGATTACGTCGCTGTCATGCTGAGTGAAAACGGGGAGGTCGGGATTGATCTGGAATTGGTCAAGCCAAAAATTACCCGAATCGCACATAAATTCATGAAGCCCGAAGAGCTGGAGTTCATGGAGGGCTTGGAGGCGGAAAGCCGCATTGATCATCTATATGCCTGTTGGTGCGCGAAGGAAGCGGTGTATAAACTCCAAGGAAACCGAGGCGTTTCTTTTAAAGACAACATGACCATCCACCCATTTGTTTTTCAGGAACAAGGAGTCTTAGCCTTGACGCTGGTGAAGCCCCAGGAAAATGGAACCGAGTCCCTAACCACCTATAAAGTTCATTATGAACGCTTCCTGGACTACATGTTGGGTTATGTGATGGAACCCTAAAGCTTCCTTCCCAGTGAATCCAGCAACCTCAGCAACCACGGTGTCCAAGACTGACGCCTACAGCAGCATGGCCGCCAAGAGCAGGTTTAATTGTTCTGTTGACATATAATTCCCCATCGAGGAGGTGATCTGTGCGATCAGTTCTTCTCGGGTCAATGCCTTGTCTCTCCTACCAGCAATATTCGATTTGATGACCGGCGGCGTGTACTCTACCGAGGTGGCGTAAATATTATAATGTTGTTCCGGCACGACCAAGCCCAAGATCATACCCGGCAACCCGTGCAGCGTGCCTGGCCCGGCCGAGGTGGGAATCTGATCGGTATAAAAAGCCACCACATACACCGAATCCAGCGTCAGGCCATTCGCTCTCCGGCAATCGTAACCGGCGATGTTGCGGTATTCATTGGTCAATTTCCAGGTCACATTCATCAGGGAATCCTCCACGAAAATGTTGGAGCCCCCCATTTCGAAAACCGATCGCGATACGTTATTTCCCAAATGTTGATAAACTGTCCCCTGATAATCCAACAACCCAGATGAGAGCAAATTATTGATCATCTGAGGATGGGTTTCCTTCACCGTTTCAAAAGTTACCTCATCGCCACGAAACGATAAGGTTTTTTTAAGTACCGCGGTCTCCTGCACCCGGCCCATCATTTCTTCGTAGAACCGTCTTTGAAACACATTATCGTCGCCCAAATTATTCATGTGGCGGCGCAATAAGTTTTTCACGTGTACTGTTTTCTCATACGAAATCGTGCCTTCGGCCGGAAAATAAGCGTGTTGGGCCTGAGCCGATCCACCGAGCAGCCCTAAAATTATTCCGAAAATATAGATTAGTTTTTTCATTTATTCGTTCCTTTAATCCTTGCTCCTATCGTCCTTCTGTCTTTATTCTTTTGTCTTTTATCCTTCTGTCTTTGTTCTTTTGTCTTTTATCCTTCTGTCCTTTCGTCCTTCCATCCTTTCTCCTTCTGTCCTTCCTCCTACATGCTGGTGAAATCCCAAGCCACTCGGAGCATGAAATAGCGTGAAATGGTGTTATAGGTGTTTTGAGTGATCCTGTTACCGGATTGGAATCGTCTGAACCCGACATTTTGGTTGAACACATCATTGACCGATAAATCCACCTCTAAACTTTCATTGGCCAAAAACTTTTTCCGCACGCCCGGCTTGAATAGAACCCGCTCAAATTTCTCGTCAAAGGCCTGTGTCGGAGCCTCATATGTATAGCGCAGATCTCCATAAGCTACGATTTTCAGGGGTAAATACCAACTGTAAGTCAGCATACTCGACATGGTAAAGCCGGCACTGTTAAATTCAGGCTGTAATGAATTTTCCATGATGCGCCAACCCGGGTTGAAATTGAGGTAAAAATCCAATCCTTTTGTGGTGTTTTTTCGGGCTCCGATGGAGAAACCATACGTTTGACTCTGGTTATCATTTAGCTCACCGTTTATGAAATTATAATATTGATTGTAATTACCATTCAGGCCCAGGTCTGCTTTTATTTGATAATTTTTGTTCAAATCAAAATTTGTATTCCCCCAGAAATTCAAACTATTAGCCACATGATCTTCCAGATTCTCGAAGAAAGAAGTCCGGATACCCGTTTGTGGATCGATGATCACGTTTTGTTGGATCGCATTAAAGTTCTGTGTCCAGCTCAGACTGACAAAGGAGTAAGTCCCTTTCAGCATATTGTACATATTATAATTCGCACTGTACGAGTTGGAGTGCGAAGGCACGAGGCTTTCGTTTCCGACCACGATATTTAATGGATCCGTATTTTGTCTGAGCGGTTGGATTTGGCTCAATGTCGGTAAGCGGTTTGTCCTGCTAAAATTCGCAGCCAAAGTTTGGCTTCTCGTAATATTATAACGGAGGCGTAGCGCAGGATTGTAGGTCATAAAATCACGACTCACCTCTTTATCCATGTAGTTATTTCGTTGGAACAATTCATCATGACGCAGGTTATTGGTCAAATTTGCTTCAAATTTTTCCAATTTATAACGCAAGGCCAGATTAGCCGCATTCCGAATGGTGTTAAAATCGAAATCATTGCTAAACTCCTCATCCAGTTCGTTGTATTGATTGTTTACTCCTTTATTATAGGAATTATTGATGGAGTGCGTGTTCGAGTTGGTGTGTTCCAAACTAAGCGATGCATTGATCTGTGAAGTGATCGGTTCGGTGTAAGACAGGGAGGCCCTCCAATTATTTGATCGGGTCTGTATGTCCTTCAGTTGATCAATCACTTGAGTGCTATCTAAGACGCCATTGAGGTAAATATTGGTCGTTGATTCCAAGAACACGGTCCCCAAATCTTCCGAGCCATCGCCTGCCAACCTAAAGGAAAGGGACCTTCCCGGCTTTTGCATTTTTCGGGTAAGGTAACCGTTGTAGGTAAAATTTGTTTGATCCGAGGAGGTGATTTGTGACCTTTCATTGTCGTTTAATTGGCGTCCATCGGCGTCACTTGTCGATGCCCCTGTAAAGTTTTCGACTTGTACGCCGTCTTTACCGGCGGATACATTCAGGGTAATGGTCGTGAGTGAATCCAGGTTCCAGTCGTATTTGGTATTGATCCGGTGCCTGTCCAGATCACTGCTGCGCCATGAAAGATTATCACTGTTAATTTGACCGTTTGGCAGGTTGTTTTGTGAGATCGTGCTTTCCTCTACTTCATTCTGAATGCGCCCATACTTATAGTTCATGTTTAATCGGTGGGCGTTATCGTTCCAGGCATCCATAAAGCTCATCCCGGTGCTGATGGATTCAGGCTTGCCGCGTCCGTCCCAGTAGCTGAAAGAATCGCCGCCCATCATATA
>DASRQK010000157.1:0-6819 GCA_035645875.1 Sphingobacteriaceae bacterium
ATTCGCAGGAATTGTGCGGTTTAATTTCCGTAAATTTATCCTGTACAATGTCAGTGGCGCCGCGATTTGGGTATGTGTGCTGACCTTGTCTGGATATTTTTTGGGAAAACGTTTCCCGGAGATTATTAATTATATAGGGTATATTGTTGTTGGGTTGATCATCGTCGCTTTTTTGCCGATTGCGATTACATTGATCAAAAAGTATTTAAAAGATAAAAAAAAGAAAAAAGAATGAGTATAGCACATCCATGGCATGAGGTTTCTCCCGGAGAGGACATTCCAAATTATGTAAATGCTGTGATAGAAATACCGAAAGGGTCTAAAGCAAAGTATGAGATCGATAAAGAAAGCGGATTGATTAAATTAGATCGGGTCTTGTTTTCCTCGGTTATGTATCCTGCGAACTACGGGTTTATCCCGCAGACGTATTGTGATGATAAAGACCCTTTGGATATTTTAGTGATTTGCTCGGTGGATGTCTATCCCATGAGTGTAATAGAGGCCAAGGTGATCGGTGTGATGCACATGATCGATGGTGGTGAACAAGACGATAAAATTATCGCAGTAGCCAAAAATGACATGTCGGTGAATTACATTAACGACTTGTCTGAGCTGCCGCCACATACCATGAAGGAGATTGTGCGGTTCTTTAAGGATTACAAAGCCCTGGAAGATAAAAATGTAACCATAGAACAGCTCTATGGGCGCTCATTTGCATTTAAAGCGATCGAAGATGCGGTCCAGCTTTATGAGCGTGAAGTCGAGAACTTAATAAACACTTAATGGGTTGGGATCTATTTTGGACACTTTTTCTGGTCGCATCCAACGGCTTTTTTGTTGCAGCTGAATTCGCGATTGTTAAGGTCCGATCCTCCCAGATCGAGATCAAAGCTAAAAGCGGCAGCACGGCTGCCGCTTTTGCTCGTCATATTAACCAAAACCTCAATAGCTATCTGGGAGCCACCCAATTAGGCATAACCATTTCTTCCTTGGGTTTAGGTTGGGTGGCCGAGGCTGTCATGACCGAGTTTGTGACGAATAGCTTCGCCTATTTTGGATTGGAAAGTGGAGCCGTACTGATGCGTGTCATCGGTTTTCTGCTCGCATTCGGTATTATTATGGTGCTGCATATCGTGCTGGGAGAATTGATGCCCAAGGCGATCGCGATCCAACAACCTATTCGGACCACCATGTCGGTGGCCATTCCACTGCGTGTTTTTTACATCGTGTTTCGTCCATTGATCCTGATGTTAAATGGCTTATCCGCTGCTTTACTCCGTTTAATCGGATATAAGGTGAAGCCGGAAGGGGAGTTACAGACCACCGAGGACATTCATTATTTGTTGGATCAAGGTATGGAGAGCGGTGTCTTGAACAGCTCGGAACATGAATTAATAAAAAAAGTTTTCGAATTTAATGAGCGCATGGTGAAGAACATCATGGTGCCTCGAAATAAAATCGCAGGTGTGGATGTGGAGTCTGGTATGGAGGATGTGTTAGAAAGGATTACTTCAGAAGGATACTCCAGAGTGCCTATTTATGAGGATGATATCGATCAGATTATCGGCGTGATTCATACGAAAGATATTCTGCCCATTTTGACAAAAGGAGCGCAAGTAGTCATTCGGGATATCATGCGTAAACCATACTTTATTCCTGAAACCAAAATGATCAATGAGCTGATGGCCGAATTGCAGCAGCAGCGCATTCAGATGGCGATCGTTCTGGATGAATTCGGTGGAACGGCCGGGATCGTGACGCTGGAGGATATTATGGAGGAATTGGTGGGAGAGATCCAAGATGAGTATGACGAAGAGACACCTGTGGTCGAAAAAATTTCTGCGACGGAATATATGGTCGATGCGTCGGCCAATGTGCATGATGTGAACCAGTTTTTACCTTTTGATCTACCGGAAGGAAGTGATTACGACACCATTTCGGGATTGGTTGGAGACCTTTTCGATAAAATACCAGAAGTGGGGGAGCACAGGGTAGTGAGTCAATACAACTTGATTATTATTAAGAAGAGCCAGCAAAATATAGACTTTGTGAAGTTGGATCTTCTTGAAGAGGAGCAGGAGGATTAGGCAGGCATGCATCTTTTCTATACTCCTTTGATTCAGCCTGAAATGGATGCTTTTTTACTCGATGAAGGAGAAAGCAAGCATGCCGTGCGGGTGCTTCGTTTAGCTGTAGGCACCGAGGTGAGTTTAGTGGATGGGCGGGGTGGATTTTACGCTGCAGTTATTCAAGATGCGCATCCTAAGCGGGTCGTGTTGCAGATCCTATCGTATCAAGAAAACCATCAACCGCTTCCGTATCAATTACATATTGGGGTCGCACCTACCAAAAACATGGATCGCTTGGAGTGGTTCGTGGAAAAAGCGACAGAAATCGGGGTTACGTCGATTACTCCTTTGATTTGTGAGCGTTCCGAACGCAGGACACTGAAGGTGGAACGGCTGGAGAAAGTGGCGATCGCTGCCATGAAGCAGTCCCTAAAGGCGCAATTGCCCATCATTCACCCTCCGACGAGCTTTCCAGTGTTTTTGGATCAAGTAAAAGGAGCAGGGCAGGGGTTTATCGCCCATTGCGAAGAGCGCGAAAAAGTTTATATCAACACGGCTTTAGCTCCGGGGGAAACGGCGACAGTGCTGATTGGCCCGGAGGGGGATTTCAGTCCCGATGAGATCGCCATGGCTTTAGCGCAAAACTTTTCAGCAGTGAGCCTGGGTGCTTCACGACTCCGCACCGAAACGGCGGCCATAGCGGCCTGCCTAGAAATCGCCTTATTAAATAGGAAATAATTAATCGGTATCGTTCATCTTATTCAGTAACTTTTGGGCGTTTTGGTATTCATTCGAAGTCGTTGGAATCGCTTCGGCTCTTCGTCTGGCTTCATCGAGTTCTTCGTTTTGATAAAGGGCTACAGCGAGGTAATAAGTAGATTCATCCCGGAAGACAGATTCCCCCTCAGCGAGCGGTTCCAACCAGGCTGCCGCTAGCGTATAGTGTTCCTCGCCCAATAGACTCAACCCCAGATAATACTGATATTGGAGTACTTCGGGCTGTTCATCGACCAGAGCCTGTAATAATTCGGAGCTTCGTGCATACTGTCCCTCATTATAAGACCGGGCGGCTTCTTCGTACCGCTGATCCGCTGTGGATGCGTCGCCACGCACGACTTCCGATCGCATATTTGGTAATTCGTAGAAGGGATCAGCATCCTTCCCCGGGAAGAAAAAGAGCGTGCCCGCCACGAGTACACAAGCGGCAGCCAGTAGGGGAATCAGCCTTCGTATGTTAACCGTTTTCGAGGCCGGTCTATCCGCAGGTTCCTCCATAGAAGCGCTTCGAAAAGCTTGTTCCGTCTCTTTTAGGGTGGACCGCAGGGATTCTGCTTCTCCCGACAAGCGGGATGACAGAATGTTTTCCAACTCCTCGTTTAATTTTTCTTCATTTTTCATCACGATCTGTATTAAATAAAGGATGAGCTTTTACTTTTTTTCCTAATTGGGCCATGCATTCACTTTTTTTCTTACGCAGGTATGCATAGGATATGCCCAGCATCTCTGCGACCTGCTCTTGATGTGGAACGGTCATGCATTTACGGATGATTTCCTGACAACGCTCGCCCAATGTTCCTAAGAGCTCCATCACCATGTTTTCCTTCTCCACGATCTGCAAGTGCGCCTCCAATTCCTTGGAAGAGGCATCCTCAACATCAAATACAAAATCATCTGCATTTGTTACCCCCTGGCGTTTCTTTTTTTTGATTTCATTGAGCCATTTTCGCTTGCTCACCAAGAGTAAAAAGGAGGAGAATGTGGTGGTTAATTTAAACTGTCGGTCTTTGGCCAAATGATAAATATCCATCAATGATTCCTGTAAAATGTCGAATCCATCATCTTCTGAGCCACTATTATAGCGGACCATGTCGACCACCTTATGGCCGAAAGAAGCGTAGATCTGGGCGATTCCTTTGGGGTCATTGCTTATCAAATATTGAATGTATTTTTGATCAGGATGCATACAATAGGCATGATTGGTTTTTATTTAACTTAGTTTTTGTAAATTTACAATTTAAAATATAAATCTATCCAAATTGCCTATGAAAGTATGTTTGCTCCATGTGCTACTGTTTTTCTGTGTTTGGTCTGCCCATGCTCAAAGTTCCAGCGCCGACTCGCTTCTGCAGCGCGTAGACACTTTTCCATCCTCCATCGAAACGCAGGTGCTCGAAGATCGGATTATTTTTACTCCACATATTCGGCCATTGGTCCCCATTCCCGGTGGTAGACAGGCCTACTTTACCTATTTGTGGGACTTCGGTGATGGAAACTTTAGTACAGCAGAATCACCTGAGCATCAGTATGAAAATCCGGGTGATTATGAAGTGTCACTTTACGTGGTCCATAATTACGATAACGGGCCTCGGCCTCGTAAGCCCAAAACACGGGTTCGGGTAGATTCCAATATGGCAGTAGCCGCTTTGCCCCCCAATCCATTTAGGCAGCACTTTTTTAAATCCAATGGCGTATTTCAATTGTTCAAAAATGCCGATGCTGTCCCCGGAGAGGACATGTCCCTGGTCGTAGGGGTGAATTCTGTCGGGCGGAAGGGTAAAATATTGATCCTTACCAACGAGAAATTGATCAATCCAAATGGTTTTTTGGTCGCCAGCCAGAGCCAGTATTATAATGAAATCCTTGTTCCAATCGAGAAACCCACGGAACTACAGTCCTTATGGGCGCAGGTGAATGGCGCGACCCTCACCCAGAGCGGTAGCCCGGATTATGGCCTTTATGAAGAGCTCCATTTTCAGGGGGACGAAGCCACGGATTACTTTAATGAGCTGGTGGATCAATATAAGACCATCAGCCTGTATGATATAGACAGTGAAGCGGGCGAGAGTCAGTTTTCCCTGATCAATCTGGACATTACGCCCGAAATGCTCGCCGATACGAATGCGATCGTCACGGTGACGGGCATTTATTTGGATGAAGGGGGAGATGCTTTCGTGCATAAATTGGATGTGCCGGTGACGACGTCGCACGATCCCAATAAAATGTCGGTACGTCCAGCCTTGTTGGATTATCGCCTGCAGGTGAAAAAGAAAGACCTGACCTACAAAGTCCAATTTCAAAATGACGGGGAAGGAGATGCGAAAAGTATTCGTTTGGAAATGTTTTTTCCCGATGAGGTCGATGTGAACAGCTTCGAACTGATGAATCTTTATCCCGCCTGTGACACCTGTGCCACGGAGCTGGATCTGGGCTGCTACACCTGGGAAATTCCTGAGGAAAATAAATTGGTTTTCCATTTCCGGGGCATCGCTCTGCCGGGTACCGCTTCACCCACCGTGACCGATACCGACAGTACAAAAGGCTTTATTCGTTTTAAAATGAAGACGCATAAAAAGCTCCAGAAAAAATCCCTGCCCAGCTATACGGATATTTATTTTGACAAAAATGAGCCCATTCGGACCAATCGATCGGTTCTGCGTTTTCGTCCCGGTCTTTCCCCGTTGATTATGCTGGGATTGCAGGCTCCGATGAAAGCTCCGGACGATAAGATTGGAAAATTGACCCATGGCTATAGTATCGGGCTGGGGCTGGCTCCGATCGCACCTTATCGCCGACCCTACTGGCAAGTCGAGCTGTATGCCAGCACCTTCGGTACTTCCAATTTACGAAATTTTCCGGATCAGAAAGGTGAAGTTTTGGTTAATGTGGATAATAGACAAGAAGAATACTATTATTATAGCTCCGTGGATAGCATGGAAACCAAGCAGTACTTATCTTTACAAATTCCCGTGCAGCTCCGTTATAATTTTAACCGGTATCTTTCAATGGGAATCGGTGCATTGGCCAAAACCAATATACACTATGGCGGCACGAGTGAAGTAACTTATCATTTCGAGAATGCCGCGGGCATTACCGAACCTCATACCGTCGGTCAGGAAGTGATCAAAGAGAAGCGCAGTCCGATTACCTTTTCTCCGCTGGTGGATGTGAACATAGGTAAGGCGTATTTAGGGCCTGCTTTTGGAGTGCGATACCACTTCGATAAAACGTATAAAAATCAAGTTAATTTTTATTTGATGTGGCGTTTGTAAAGCGTAATCTCTCAGTTCTACTCTGGTGCTTATGTGTTTGGGCAGCCTGCGATGGGGGAGCCCAGCGATCGGCTTCGGTAGACCAGCCGCTAAAGACGGTGGACGATGCGGTGCTGGATTCCTTGGGCGAATTGGCCTACAGCCATTTTTCGTCTTTTGAAAAGGATCCCGAGGGATTTTTATCCCCATTGGACCGGGTGGAATTGGGGCCAGCGCAGCGAGAAACCTATTGGTGGATTTTGGTGAATATGGCCTACGCCTTTCAGCAACACAGTCAAATCCTACAGTCTGCCGCCTACTATGAAAAAGCACTCCTGTATGATCAGGAACATGGGATCGCAGACCCCTGGGATCGATTGACTTATGTGTATAAACCTTTGGCCAATAATTATACCGTATTGTCCGATTATGGTAAGGCCGAACGTTTTCTCCTACAGGCCATGAACGAAGCTGAACATCCTCGGGATATCGCCTCGTTTTCGAATAATCTGGTGCTGATGTACACCTATCAGGGTGATCATGAAAAAGCCCTGTATTATGGTCAGTTAGGCCTAAGAAATGCGACAGACAGTACGCATCTCCGAGTATTATTGCATAATTCCCTGTCCAACCTCTATTGGAATCGCGATCAGCTGGACTCGGCCCGATGGCATAATGCGCAGGCGCTACACCTCGGACCCGAATTGATCCATGAATGGTCC
>DASRQK010000158.1:0-2961 GCA_035645875.1 Sphingobacteriaceae bacterium
AGGATTCAAATTGATCCGTAGGGGAAACTTAGATTTCATTCAACACAATGTATTGGATTCCATCCAGCGTTATCAGGGTGAAATCATTCAAAAAACCGAAGAGATCGCAGAACTTGAAGAACGGAAAAGCCAACTGACAGACAGCCTTCAAGCAGCTCATCGGGAGCTTTTGGTCGTTGAAAATGAATCTCAAATGGTTCGTTTACTGGGAATTTCCATGAGTTTGGTGATCTATCATTGGCTGGTGTGGGTATTGATCCTCACATTGTTGGTCACCCTAGTTCTGGTGCTGATTCGATTCCGCCAACACAGGGTCAATGCTCGAGATGCGCTGGAATCCCTGAGCACCATTCAAGAGGAGTACGATACATTCTGCAAGAAATCATTGGAAAAAGAACAAAAACTCAAGCGTCAATTGCAGGACGAAATCAACAAAGGAAACGCTTGACGATGAGTGAAAAATATTATTTGCATTTGGTCAGATAAAACCCTATTTTTGCATGCCGAAATAAGTGCGGAGGCACTATGATGGTTTGTTAAAAAATTTTATCCCTGTAATATGTCCAATATTGGAAAAATAGCCCAGATCATTGGCCCGGTAGTAGACGTGAGCTTTACCGAGAATGCCAGCCTGCCGAAGATCTTAGATGCGTTGCACATTGTCAAAGATGACGGTCAGCGTGTAGTTTTGGAAGTTCAGCAACACTTAGGAGAAGAACGTGTGCGTACCATTGCCATGGATGCGACTGAAGGTCTGGTCCGTGGCATGGAAGTCCATGAAACCGGTGGCCCGATCAAAATGCCGATTGGCGAAGAGATCAAAGGTCGTCTGTTTAACGTGGTCGGCGCGCCGATTGACGGGATCAAGGTGCTGGATACTACAAACGGTAAGAGCATACACAATAATCCTCCCAAATTCGAGGACCTGTCTACTGAGAACGAAATCCTCTTCACCGGAATTAAAGTGATCGACTTATTAGAGCCTTATGCAAAGGGTGGTAAGATCGGTTTGTTCGGTGGTGCGGGTGTAGGGAAAACCGTATTGATCCAGGAGTTGATTAATAACATCGCTAAAGGACACGGTGGACTATCTGTTTTCGCAGGCGTAGGTGAGCGTACCCGTGAGGGGAATGACCTTTTGCGAGAGATGCTGGAGTCCGGCATTATCCGTTATGGCGATGCCTTTATGGAGGATATGGAAAAAGGCTTGTGGCCGGTGGAAAAAGTAGATCCGGAAGCCTTGAAAGAATCCAAAGCGACCTTCGTATTCGGTCAGATGAACGAGCCTCCAGGGGCGCGTGCGCGTGTGGCCTTATCCGGGCTGACCATCGCTGAATATTTCCGTGATGGAGATGACGAAGGATCTGGAAAAGACATCCTATTCTTTATCGATAATATTTTCCGTTTCACCCAAGCAGGTTCCGAGGTTTCGGCCCTATTGGGACGTATGCCTTCTGCGGTAGGTTATCAGCCGACATTGGCCACAGAAATGGGTCTAATGCAAGAGCGGATTACTTCGACCAAACGCGGTTCGATTACTTCTGTTCAGGCGGTTTACGTACCTGCAGATGACTTGACTGACCCGGCTCCGGCGACTACTTTTGCTCACTTGGATGCGACCACGGTACTGTCTCGTAAAATCGCAGAATTAGGTATTTATCCTGCAGTGGATCCATTGGATTCTACATCGCGGATTCTGACCCCTGCGGTTTTGGGTAACGAGCACTACGATACGGCTCAGCGCGTGAAAGAAATTTTGCAGCGTTATAAAGAATTGCAGGATATCATCGCCATCTTGGGTATGGACGAGTTGTCTGAGGAAGATAAATTGACGGTTCACCGAGCACGTCGTGTACAACGTTTCCTTTCCCAGCCTTTCCATGTAGCGGAACAATTTACCGGTCTGAAGGGTGTATTGGTGGATATCAAAGATACGATCAAAGGCTTCAATATGATCATCGATGGTGAAGTCGATGAGTATCCAGAAGCAGCCTTTAACTTGGTAGGATCCATCGAGGAAGCAATCGAAAAAGGGAAGAAGTTAATGGCAGAAGCAGCGGTTTAAGCGCAGCTAAATAAATATTATGATTACATTAAAAATAATTACACCAGATAAGTCGGTGATGGACGGAGAAGTTACTTCGGTGACTGTTCCCGGAACAGCCGGCAGTTTTGAAGTGTTGGTGAACCACGCCCCGATCGTCTCTTCTTTGGACGAAGGAAACGTTATTATCCGTACAGGAAATAACGAAGAAGTCATTCGAATTACGGGCGGTGTCGTCGAGGTTATAAATAACCAAGTCACCGTGCTGGCCGAAAGCATTAGCGTCGCGTAGTTCCAGAAATAATCATAACATCATACTGATCCCTCCCCGAGTCTTTTGGGGAGGGATTTTTTTTGCAAAATTTTGTAAGTATTCTCCTGAAAATTCCGATTTCACGCAGAAATTCTGTCGTTTTCTATCATTCATGAAATAATTGAACCGTAGACCCGTTCTGTATTTAGTTCAAATCACTTGCTTGATATTACTAAAATGACGCTAAATTGCCATACATAATTTCACTAAAAATATTTTTTCAAAACAATATTCTTTTTTAATTTTTTTTCGATTCCTATTGTTGGTTATTGAGAAAGGGGCTACCTTGGGAAAAGGAATAATCGAACATGCAAAAGAACGAAAATACGGAGTTGAATAAATACAGCAAAGTCCTCACTCAGGATCAAACCCAGCCAGCAGCGCAAGCCATGTTGTACGGCATTGGGCTCACGGATGAGGACATGCTGAAACCGCAAGTGGGAATCGCCAGTATGGGCTATGACGGGAACACCTGTAACATGCACCTGAATGATCTGGCGCAGGAGGTAAAGAAGGGGGTCTGGGGACAAGACAGTGTAGGACTCATCTTCAACACGATCGGTGTGAGCGATGGGATGAGCAATGGCACAGACGGGATGCGCTA
>DASRQK010000159.1:0-7126 GCA_035645875.1 Sphingobacteriaceae bacterium
ATAACGCTCGGATCCTCCGTATTACCGCGGCTGCTGGCACGGAGTTAGCCGATCCTTATTCTTACGGTACACTCAGACCGGTACACGTACCGACGTTTGTTCCCGTATAAAAGCAGTTTACAACCCATAGGGCAGTCGTCCTGCACGCGGCATGGCTGGTTCAGACTTGCGCCCATTGACCAATATTCCTTACTGCTGCCTCCCGTAGGAGTCTGGTCCGTGTCTCAGTACCAGTGTGGGGGATTCTCCTCTCAGAGCCCCTAGACATCGAAGCCTTGGTAAGCCGTTACCTTACCAACTAGCTAATGTCACGCGAGCCCATCCTTATCCTATAAATATTTGATCACTAAATGATGCCACTCAGTGATGTTATGCGGTGTTAATCCGACTTTCGCCGGGCTATCCCCCAGATAAGGGTAGGTTGCTCACGCGTTACGCACCCATTCGCCACTCTCACCGGATTGTAGCAAGCTACGCACCGGATCCCGTTCGACTTGCATGTATTAGGCCTGCCGCTAGCGTTCATCCTGAGCCAGGATCAAACTCTCCATTGTAAAATGAATCATCTGAATCACTGACCCTAAAAACTCAAAAAATTGATTAATCAATCAAAGTAATTAGAATCAAATTCAATATTTAATGCTATGTTACCCCAATGATCTTAAATTGGCTTGATCTATACAATAACGGATGTCATGATAAATCAAACACACCCGCTACGCTACATCAATCTTCTCTTTTATTCTGTCAAAGAACTTCATATGGCTCGGCATCGCGCTCCGCCTTTATTTAAACAGCTAAATCCGAAAATCTAACCGCTATTTATCTCAATTTATATACCCCCCGAAGAAGGAATTTCAAACATGCCGGATCGCCCGGTTTCGTTTGGGACTGCAAAGGTAGAAACCTTTTTTGAATCCGCAAAATATATTTGAACTTTTATTTTCTAAACGCTGAAACCCTAAAAAATATTCAGCGAAAACGGACAACAAAGATAAACAAAATTACCCACCCCCAAAAATAAAATCCAAAATAAATTAAAGAACTACCGCATCACTAATCACCCGCACTAACCATCCCCCCGAAGCGGAGTGCAAAGGTAGAAACTTAATCCACTAAAACAAACAATTGAGATAAAGAAAAATCAACGAAATAACTAAAGCATTCTAAAACAAGGAGATAAAAATCAAAATCTAATCCTGACTTAAATTATTTCGTGTATTTCCTGACCGCTGACCAGCTTCCAGGATGGGTAGATTACCTTCCGTGGGAATGTAAATTACGGTTTTGTCATTCAAATTATCTTGTTGGCGAACCCATAAGTACTGAATATAAGTATCAGATAGACTGCCGTTTTCAATCTCAATGGCTTGTGCGGCACCTTTTGCGCGTTCGACTTCGGCTTCTGCGTTGAGTTTTTCGGCTTCCAAATTAGCCCGCGCTTCCTCGATTTTAATTCTACGATTCTGTTCAGCCTTCGCGAATTCAGCTTTACCTTCCATTTCTTGCTGCCAAACCCGGTATTTTGGACAACCCCAGAAACCAAGTAAGACAATAAAGACAAACATCCAAGCTGCGAATGTACCTAAGGCGATGGGTGAAGTTCTCATAATAGTGGTGATTTGTTAAATTGTTGAATTGTTGATTTGTTAAATTGTTGAGTTGTTGAATTGTTGAATTGTTATTTTGGTGGACAAGATAAAAATTAATTTTCATTACCACCAAGTGGAAATTGAACCGATTCGGGCTTCAAAAATGCGCCAGCTTCATCCTTCAAAAAACTCATCGGCTTTTCCGGATCTTTAATAATTTCAAACAGTGTCATTCCCCAAGGTTTCCAAAAATTCTCCAACACCTGACCAAAAACTTTGACTTGCCAAGGATCGAAGATTCCCTTCGCCGAACCTTGCGTTAAGGGCATGGGCTCTATATAGACTTTTTCAGGGGTAGCTAATAACGTGTATTCCGGCAAGGTATTGAACAAATAGGCCGAATAGAAAAAGCGTCCGCATAACTCCTCAAATTGCACCGGATGTAGCGTCCAATCCTTTACACCTTCTAAATACTCAGCGTGATACATGGCATTGGTCCCATTGTCCTGTAGAGTGGCGATGATGCCAAAGTCTCGCATACGCAAAGAAAACACCAATGTATTGATCTCATCCCGATAGGAAAAGGTGTTCTCCGGATTATTGACAGGAAACACCTGTATATTAAACGGAAGTGCACCATCGAATTCGATCGGTAAAACCAGGGACTGCAGCATCGCGTGTAAATGTTTAAACTTATGGGTCAATACATGTGAAAAGTTCATAGGCTCCCCTACCGCCGCCTGTTGGCGAATTCCGGCCTGAATCTCATTGAAAATCATTCCGTAAACCAGCTTCCCAATCCATTGGAACAATTCCACCTGACTCAGGGTGGACACCGCCTCGTATCCATCCAAGAAGGCCGCCGCTACTTTTTGCTCCAACCGATCGATTCTATCAGCCACCTCTGTCGAGCAGGGCAGTTTCAGTTCTTTATAGGAAGCTACCCGTTCATCCAACATTTGTATCATTTGGTTAGAGAGCCCATATTTTTGCATCAGCCAAGTGGGAACCACTTGAATTTCCTCGTCTCGTGAGCTGAGATTTTCGCCACTCAAAAAACAATAGTCGGAGCTAAAATTAAATTTCTGAAAAGGGTCGTATAGTTTTATCATCATCAATTCTAATCTAAAGTGGGGAAAGAAATTCCCTTAATCTTCCGAAATAATTCCACCGCGTAGAGGTCTGTCATTCCGGAAACAAAGTCCAAAACTGCCCGTATGCGTTCATAGGTGTCTTCACTATCCGTATAAAACTGGACAGGCATGAGGGCCAAAAGCTTTTTATCGTATGTGGATTTTTCTGGATTTAAGTAGGCTTGAATAAACTCTTCCAATAAACCCGCCATTACTTTATATCCGGCCACTTCAATTTGCACCACAGAAGAGGCGTTGTAAATCTTCTCCACCGACTCCACCTCAATTTTTTGCATCGCGGCTTTATAGGTAGGATCAATTCCCTCAATCAGTGTCCGATCGAACGCACCCTGTAAAATGGCAGTCTGATTTTCCACAAAAACTTCTGCACAAGCGAGTATGAGCGTACTGATGGCTTTGGCCCGAAGTAAACTGATTCGACTATCCAGATCCGCTAAACTTTCAAGCCGTTTGCTGATTCCGGGATCACCACATAGGGGGATCAATAATGATTCAACCGCGTCGTAACTCATTATCTGCAAACGGTGGGCATCCTCTAAGTCGATAATATTATAGCAAATATCATCCGCAGCCTCGACCAGATACACCAAGGGATGCCTCATATAGCCCGAGGAATTATGGGGATCTTTCAACATGCCCAGCTCGGCTGCTACTTTTTCAAAGGCCTGCTTTTCGGGCATAAAATAGCCGTACTTCTTATAATGATGCACACCTTTTAGGTGACCATCGATCGCGGCGCAGGGATATTTGACGATGGCCGCCAAGCTTGAATAAGTCAATGCAAAACCACTCGGATCCTTACCGTTAAAGGCATGGGTCAATACTCTAAACGCATTTGCATTCCCCTCGAAGTGAATGAGATCTGCCCATTGCTCCGGACTAACCACCTTCTGATAGTCCTTTCCTTCTCCACGGATGAAATAATTGGAGATGGCGGCCTCACCTGAATGCCCAAAAGCGGGATTTCCTAAATCATGTGAAAGACAGGCGGCCGAAACGATGTTTCCCACCTCTTGCAGAAAAGGAAGCTCCTGATCCACTTCGGGATGACGTTTTTTGTATTCATTGTAAAAAAGCGTTCCCAAGGAGCGACCGACACTGGCGACTTCTAAACTATGGGTCAATCGATTGTGTACGAACACACTCCCAGGAAGCGGAAACACCTGGGTTTTGTTTTGCAAACGACGAAATGGCGAAGAAAAGATCAAGCGATCATAATCGCGCTGAAATTCAGATCGCGCATCGTCCTGATTCGCATGATAACGTGTTTCATAGCCCCAGCGCTTTGTGCTGAGTAAGGTTTTCCAATCCATCCCCATTTTATTCCTCCACCAAGGCGTTCAGCGCCGTATTCACTCGATCAAAACCAAAATCGGCCAATACCTGATCAAAAGCTGCTGCGATCTGCTCGTTGCATAAATTCCCGATGCTTCCCTCGTGGGAATGGTTCAGGTTTTTGGAGGGTTTGAAACGCCCTTCTTCTATATCCAAGCCGATCTGCCTGTAGGCTTCACGAAAAGGAACACCTTTTAGCACTTCTTCATTAACCACCTCCACACTAAAGAGGTAGTCATATAGAGGATCGTCTAAAATCCCGTCTTTAACCACAATATGGGCTAACATATAATCCGCAATCGTCAAACATTCATTGAGAGAAACCATAGCCGGGAACAGGTTTTCTTTTAACAATTGAAGATCCCTGTGATAGCCTGACGGAAGGTTGGTGGTGAGCATCGCAATCTCATTAGGTAGTGCCTGAATACGATTGCACCGCCCTCGGATCAATTCGAACACATCGGGATTTTTCTTATGGGGCATGATACTCGAACCCGTTGTCAGGTGATCCGGAAAAGTAATAAATCCGAAATTTTGATTCATATACAGGCAAACATCCATGGAGAATTTCGCTAGGGTAGCCGCGACCGAAGACATGGCTTGCGCGAGAATGCGTTCTGTTTTACCTCTTCCCATCTGCGCATACACGGCATTGTAATTCAAATCATCAAAGCCCAGGAGTTTGGTAGTCATGCTTCGATCCAGAGGGAAAGAAGATCCATAGCCAGCCGCTGAGCCCAGTGGATTCTTGTTCGACACCTTCCAAGCCGCCTGCATCACCAGTAAATCGTCCACTAAACTTTCCGCATATGCGCCGAACCAAAGGCCAAAAGAAGAAGGCATGGCAATTTGCAAATGCGTATATCCAGGAAGCAGCACCTCTTTATGTTTTTCACTTAGCTGGATCAATCTCCGGAACAATGCATCCATGTTCTGGACCAGCTGCTCAATTTCCATTCGGAAAAATAGTTTCAAATCCACCAAGACCTGATCATTTCTGGAACGTCCACTGTGAATCTTTTTCCCTGCTTCACCCAGGCGTTGTGTCAAAAGCATCTCCACTTGAGAATGCACATCTTCCACCTCCTCGCTAATTTGGAATTGACCCTGAAGAATTTCAGCATGGATCACCTTCAAGCCTTTTTGCACACTCCTATAATCAGTTTCATCTAATAACCCAATCTGATGGAGCATCTGCGTATGCGCTAAGGAGCCCAAAACATCGGCTTTAGCCAATAATTGGTCCAATTCCCGATCATTCCCAACGGTAAATTCATCCACCAGATTATTTACATCTATATTTTTTTGCCAAATCTTCATCAAACGCGCTTATTTTATTATCAGCCGTAAATGTACAAATTATCCCAGATTAGCGGATCATTTTACCACATTCAAGACCAATGATGAAAAATATTTTACGCACACAAGACCGAATCAAGTAAAAAAAAACAATATCTTGGCTCTTTAAAACCTTAAGATTGATTTAATCATCCAAATTTTAACCATTTTAGAATGAAACACTTCACCAAATTCTTTTTTGTCCTGTTTTTAGCGGTCACCGTCTGGTCACCGGTATTGGCACAGGAGAAACCAGCCATGCACTGGAAAAACATTGCGGATTGGCACTATATCCGCACCAATAACAACAGCCTATCCCCCGACGGGCAATGGTTGGCCTGGAGCTCAGGCCCGACAGAAGGAGACTTGACCCTAACGGTAAAATATACCCGCAATGCGACTTCCTACTCTTTTTCGATCGGGGTAATCAGTACTACAGCCCAGTTTTCAGAGGATGGTCGATACGTGGCTTTTCGTGAATCCATGAAGGATAAAGATGCGAAGGCTGCTCGAAAAGCTAAAAAACCATTGACCACTAAACTTCAATTGGTCAGCTTGGTAGACACTGCTAAAGTCGCCTTCGAGCGCATCAACAATTTCTCGTTTTCGGGTGAAAACCCCAATTGGTTAGCCGTTGGACTGAGTGCAGCCGAGGGTGCCTCACGTGGAGAAAACAGTCCCAGAGGCACCGATCTGTTATTGTACCATATGGAAAGTAAAACTACGTATAACGTGGGAAATGTGTCAGAATACTCCTTTAATAAGGGAGGAAATCTTTTAGCATACATCGTCGATGCACAGGGTCAGAATGGAAATGGTATTTGGATCCGGGATATGGAAACCGGGATTACGACTCCGGTAGACGTCGATAAAGCACAATATAAAAGAATACGCTGGAATGACGAAGGATCCGCATTTGCATTGTTGAAAGCGACAAAAGACGAGGCATATGCAGGGGATATTTATCACGTGATTGGGGTTAGGCAAATTAAGGGCGCTCCATTCAGTAAAGTGAACTACATGGGCTTGGAAGATGCAGATTTTCCAGCGGGAAAAGGTATCAGTGAGCATGCGCCCCCGTATTGGTCCGAGGATTTAAACACCTTATTCTTTGGAATCGCCGATCTGGAGAAAAAGCCGGAAAGCAAAACCACGGACAGCGCCAGCACAGATAGCACAAAGACAGATCGCGCCAACCAAATCGCATCACGCCCCTCCAGTGGACGCCCGGGTGCTTCAAACTCGAATAGCGATCAAACACTTCCCGATATGATTATCTGGAATTGGCAGGATACCAGACTGCAATCAGCGCAACAAGTTCAGGAAAACCGAGATAAAAATTTCAGCTATGCCGCAGCCTATCATGTGGATTCTGATCAATTTGTACCGCTGGCCGATCAGGACATGCGATCGGTATCTATTGGTCCTAAACAAATTTATGCGATCGGATACGATTACAGGCCATATGAGGTGGAGAATAACCTCAGTGGACAATCCCATGTCGACGTATACTTGATCGAAATAGAGACGGGTAAAAAAACTTTGCTTTTAGAGAATCACTTCCAAAACGCGTCCAGAACGATGGCTTTCGCTCCCAATGGTCAGCACCTGGCGTACTACAAGGACGGCACTTACTATTCGATCGATCTTAAAAGTAGGCAACATCATGCGCTGACAACGAATGTCAATGCTTCTTTTGTCAATGCG
>DASRQK010000160.1:0-2742 GCA_035645875.1 Sphingobacteriaceae bacterium
CATTCGTTCGCACCACGAAACTTTGATCCGAATGGATTGCAGCAGTTTGACGATTTCCCAATTCCGCACCCCCGGTATATCGAACGGGATTGCCATCTGGATATAAAATGGGTCCACGCCAATCATACATCATGCCCACCGTATCGATCACTTGAGCGTGCAGCCAGGAATACTGCGCATGCCATTGAAGAGAAAGCCCTTCGACAAACAACTTATCCTTTGAATAAGTTAGTGAGGCTACCTGCCCTTGACGGCGACTGTGGCGATCCCCAAATACGCGTTGCATCGTTACACCATTTTGAATTTCTTTATAATCTTGAGAGAATACAGCACCAATCGAAAACCGATCCGCCCATTTTACACCTGACCAGCCCAGTTCGAATTTTGCGCCATAAGATTCAAAAGCATCGTGGAAACGACGCGCCTTTTGGTTCGCGATCACTGCGCCTTGATAGTCGCGAAATGTGATTTCCTCTCCCCAAACTGAATAATCATTGTCACTATAATTATAAAAGGCTGAAAAATCGGAAAAAAATCCGCTCTGTGCTCGGTAAGCCCCATTTAAAGCTGCTTGATGGGTATTAAAAGAGCCTATTGAGTACGATGTGGACCAAGAGTTTTGATTATGATGTTTTGTGATAATATTAATCGCGCCACCCAAGGCATCATCGGACAAATAAGCAGGCACAACGCCCTTATAAATTTCAATTCGATCAATCAAGACCGGCGGTATGCTGTTCAGTGAAAAAGAAGGACCAAAATTCGTCGAAGGAATACCATCAATGAAAATTTTAACCGCATTTCCGGTCATTCCATTGATGTTATACTGAATACGAGAGCCTAATCCTCCGTCCTGACGGATACGTACTCCGGCACTTCGATCCAATAATTCATTGGTTTGTAACGTTTGTAGTGCCGATTTTTGGGTTTCCACCACATTCACAGCGAAACCCTTGGTTTCTATTCGTTCCTTTTCCGAGCTGGCCGCTACATGCACTTCTTCGATCCACTGCGCAGGCTTGATCTGAAGTACAAAATCATACATTCGCTGGCCCGCCTGTAGGTTCAAATCGAAAGTCTGAGGCTCAATACCCACCATGGTAACCCGAACCTCATAGCGACCCGGACTTAGATTCTTTAATGAAACTTCACCTTGATGGTCACTCAGCAATAATAGTTCGGTTCCCGACCTGGATAAATAGATAGACGCGGCGATGGCTGGATCACCGTCACTAAAACGAATACGAAGTAATGATCCTGAAGTTTGGGCGACATTGAATAGCGGTAACAGAAGTAAAAACAGAAGAAAATAAACCTTAAATTTTGTATGCATTGCCTATCTATATTTATTTAGATTAATTCTAAACTGTGGCAAAGATAAACTCGTTTTTGAAATTTCAAAAGAAATTTTGTGATTTATTCACTAAAAGTTTAAACACAAAAAAGGTTATAAAGGACTTAGAACTGCTTTTTCTTAGGAGTTGTAGGTACGAAGTCCTTGAGATAGAAGGGTTCAAAATAGGCCAGATCTTCAAAACGGCCCTCTAAAAAAAGTTGAAATGATAAATGACTCAAGTAGGTGGCTGAAGCCGGAAAACCGGATACGACATGTACTTTAGGATCCGATGCGAAGAGATCAGCAAATTTATCCGCACCGCTGCCGAATAGAAATATAGATTGATCCGATATTAACCAATCAAAGGAATATTCATCAATAATGGCTGCTGAAGTGGGTTGAACCAGATGACCAGAAGAGGTGAAAATAGCTTGGTAGACTTCCCTACGTCGAGCGTCAATCATGGGACAAAGTAAATGCTGCTCATGCAAAGATTGGGGATAATCCGATTGCCTAAAACCTTCACAAAGCATTTGAAGCGAATCGACGGCAATCAATGGGTAGTCGAGTGCATAACAAAGCCCTTTCGCTACCGAAATACCGATCCGTAAACCGGTGTAGGAGCCGGGCCCTTTGGATACCGAAATGGCTGAAAGTTGATTAAGAGCTAAGGACGAAGCCGTTAGCAGATCGGAAATTAATTGGGTAAGCGCAGCTGCATGCATATTGTGACCATCCGCTTGTGTCTGGGCAACGGTCATTCCATCCAAAGAAATCGCCACGGAGCAAATGGGAGTGGAAGTGTCGATCTGCAAAATATATTTCTTCATCTTTTTATACACCCTTATCTTAATAAGATCAATAACTTCTACCGCTTAAACCAATCTTCAGGGGACAGGGTCGTGCCCATGCCCACCCCAGGGATGACAACGGGAAATACGCCTTAGCGCCATCCACCCCCCCTTGAAAGGCCCGTAACGCCGAATGGCTTCCAATCCATATTGTGAACAGGTGGGACTAAAACGACAGTTGGCACCCAGCATAGGGGAGATCAGCAGCTGATATGCTCGAATAAGCACAAAAAAAAGCCCGCTAAATCCTCTTTTAATGATTTTCTCCCAAATATAACTTAGTATATTCATGATTCACCTTATTCAATGCAAACAGTAATTTGGAAGATATTAGTTCATAATCCAGAATTTCTGAGGATAAATATTGGATGGCTAAATTAAAAGGCGGCAGGTCAGATTCCCTCATGGAGTCGTACAGTTCACCCTTATGATGGCGATACGCTTCCCTAATTCTACGTTTAACCAGATTGCGATGAGCAGCTTTCCTAATTTTTCGTTTTGGAACCGTGATTAGGACTTTCACCATGGAAGAGGAAGTATTCTCAGGGACAGGGG
>DASRQK010000161.1:0-16162 GCA_035645875.1 Sphingobacteriaceae bacterium
CGGGCTACTTGATAGAGGAGAAAAATTGAAGATCTTTTCTCCTCTTTTGTTTTAGCCTTGTTTTAAATCACTTCTTTTACTTTTCTGTTTTTTCGGTTTGTTCTTTTTCTAAAATTTTCGTATTTTGTAAAAAGGGGTAAACTCTATTTTATAGTGTTTTAGGGTCAATGGAGAAGCTTTTTATCAAAAACATGGTGTGTAACCGCTGCATTATGGTGGTGAAGAACGAATTGGAGCAGCTGGGGCTACACCCGACCGAAGTGACGTTGGGTGAAGTGCGCTTAGCAGAGGCGGTCGATCAATCCACCAAAGTTGCTTTGTCGGCTGCCTTGGTGCCCTTGGGGTTCCAGCTGATCGATGATCGCCGCAGCCAGCTCATTGAATTGATTAAAAGTTCGATTATTACATTGGTCCATCATCAGGATCAAACACTTAAAACCAATCTGTCCGACTATTTGAGTGAAAAATTAAATCAGGAATACAGCTACCTTTCCAGTCTGTTTTCTGAAGTCGAGGGAACGACCATTGAGAAGTATTATATCGCTCAACGGATTGAAAAGGTAAAGGAGCTGTTGGTCTATGATGAATGGTCCCTGAGTGAGATCGCTGTCCACTTGAACTACTCCAGTGTCGCGTACTTGAGTAATCAGTTTAAGAAGGTTACGGGATTGACCCCCAGTCATTTTAAGAAAATTAGAGCGGATAAGCGTCGGCCTTTGGATGAGGTCTGAATCGTTCCGTTAAACAGTAAATAAACAGTGAAATCTTAACCTTACAGAAGCAATATTTCTTTAAAAGGAAAATAGATTCTATATTTGCTAAATGAATACGCGTGTGGATTATCTTAATCTCTTTCATTTAAGGCCTGAAGAGTATGTCAGTATCACCTCGATGACGAAGGATGAATGCGAAGACGGAGGGATTGATTTGGATATTTATTACAATATTTTTACCACTCCCGTTGGGGAAGTTTTAATGGCGAGCAATCACATGGGACTGGTATATATGGGCTTTATCGACGTCAAGAAAGTGGCGGTTTTAAATGACTTAGTCCAACGGTTTCCAAATGCACATTTCGATCGTGCAATGGATCGTTTTCAAAAACGCGCGTTGTCGATTTTCCAAAATGAATGGTCGGAGAAGCCGGATATTATACTTCGTGTGCATGGGACAGCGTTTCAAGTTAACGTATGGAATGAATTGTTACGAATTCCACCGGGACAATGCGTCAGTTATGGAGAAATTGCACAAAGAATAGGCGCTCCGGGTGCTTCTCGAGCTGTAGGGACGGCGATTGGGGCTAATCCCATCGCCTTATTAATCCCCTGTCATCGGGTCATTCGTGCCGACGGAAGTGTGGGGAACTATCACTGGGGAAAGGAGCAGAAATTAGCTCTTCTGAAGTGGGAAAAGGAGAATCTGGGATTATAAGGATAATATTTCGACGATTCGGACGAGATTTTCGTTGATGCTGCCAATGTGTTTAATGGCATTTTTAAAGGGCGTAAAAGCCACTTCTCCATGTATGGAGCCGGCCATCACTCCGTTTCGTCCCGCAATTAATCCTTCTACGGCGCCTACCCCCAGGCGACTCGCCAATACACGGTCTTGGCAGGTCGGTCTGCCGCCCCGCTGAATATGACCCAAGATCGAGATGCGTACATCGTAATGCGGGAACCGTGCTTTGATCCGATCAGCTACCGCAAAACCTCCTCCTGCGTCGTCTCCTTCTGCGACGATAATGATTCGAGAGGACTTATTTTTTCTACTTCTGTCCAGCTTGTCCATCATCGCCTCGTAATCCACTTTGATTTCGGGGATCAGCACGGCTTCCGCTCCCGTCGCGATACCGGTTCTCAGTGCAATCAGTCCGGAATCCCGACCCATCACTTCCACCACAAATAAACGATTATGGGATTCGGCCGTGTCTCGGATCTTATCCACGGCATCGATCGCTGTATTGACAGCGGTATCATAACCAATGGTAAAATCTGTCCCGGCCAAATCGTTATCGATCGTGCCCGGAATTCCAACCACTGGAATATCAAATTCTTCTAAAAATTTGGATGCGCCGGAAAATGTACCGTCCCCACCAATGACGATCAACCCATCAATTTCGTGTTTCCGCAGATTATCATAAGCCGTTTGCCTTCCTTTTTCGGTTCGAAACTCCTCACTTCTGGCTGTTTTAAGGATGGTTCCACCCCTTTGAATGATATTGGCTACAGATTTGGCATCCATTTGGAAAATGTCGCCTTGCACCATGCCGTCATAACCCCGGCGTATTCCGAATACGTTTAATTCATGATATATTCCGGTTCTGACCACTGCACGGATGGCAGCGTTCATGCCCGGGGCATCCCCTCCGGAGGTTAATACAGCGATGTTTTTAATGTGGGCCATGGGCGTTAAAATGTCGGGTAAACAATTATTTTCCAGCGCGGAATGCAGCCAGTCCAGATTCTAAAAAGTTAATGTAATTCTGGATGTCTTCATTATACGCTTCCGCCGGAACCAGCTGTTCACCTTCGTGATTCACGATCACGTAATAGGGTTGCGCATTGGTCCCAAATCGTGATGCTTGGTAATCGGACCATTTCTGACCTACCCAACGGATGCGTTTGCCACTAAATTCCGAAACATATTGTTCCGATGGATCCAATGCCGTTCGATCATCCACATACAAGGATGCCAAGACAAACTCTTCATTCAAGAGGCGCAGAACAGTGGGGTCTGGCCAGACCGATTCTTCCATTTTCCTACAATTCACACAGGTCCAACCCGTGAAATCCACCAGGACAGGTTTATTCACCGTACGAGCAAATTCCAAGGCTTGGTCATAATCGTAGAAGGCATCCAAACCGTGCGGGGCTTGGTGTCGCGGACTCTTATATTTTTTAGTCACATTTCGACTATCGGTCGGATCCAAAGGACCGGAGCTCGTGGCCGTACCGTAACTGATCGCACTTTGGTGCAAGTTAAAGTCCTGGGTCGTCGATGGCGGTAACCACGCGCTCAGCGCTTTTAGTGGAGCCCCCCACATTCCCGGAATCATATACACCGTAAACGAGAAGATCGCGATCGCGATGAACAGACGGGGAATTGAAAGTGTTTTAATTTCACTATCCTGAGCGAACCGCAGCTTGCCCAACAGGTAAAACCCAAAGAGCGCGAAGATCACAATCCACAGGGCCAAGAATACTTCTCGATCCAGAATTCCCCAGTGATAAGCCAGGTCTACATTGGACAAAAACTTCAAAGCCAAAGCGAGCTCTAAGAAGCCCAGTGAAACTTTAATCGAGTTTAACCAGCCCCCAGATTTAGGCATTTCTTTCAATAAGAAAGGGAAAAACGCAAATATCATAAAAGGCACAGCCAAGGCGATGGAAAAGCCCAACATGCCCACAGCCGGTCCTAAAAGAGCGCCTTCTGAAACGGCCTCGACCAACAAGTATCCAATAATCGGTCCTGTACAAGAGAAGGAAACCAAGGCCAGGGTGAAGGACATGAAAAAGAGTCCGATCCATCCGCCTCGATTGGATTTTTGATCTATTTTGTTGACAAAACGCGAAGGTAGCGTAATCTCAAACGCGCCTAAAAATGAGATCGCAAAGATCAGAATGATCAGGAAGAACAGCAGGTTAAACCAAGCGCTGCTCGCTGCTTCATTGAGCGCCGAAGCACCAAAAATAAGCGTGACGATCATTCCCAGAGACACGTAGATCACGATGATGAACAATCCGTAAAGCAGTGCATTGATGATGCCTTTCGCGCGTGTCCCACTTTGCTTGGTAAAGTAAGAAACGGTCAAGGGCACCATGGGATAGATACACGGCATCAAGAATGCAGCAAAACCACCTATAATACCGGCGATAAAAATTCCCCAGAGCGACCGCTGCGTGTCATCTACCCCTTTTGACGCGACGACTTCTGTAGCGTTCGTCTCCGCATCGGCCGTTCCCTCCTCCAAATCCAAAAGGGTGTCCGGTGCGTCTTCAAAGACCAGGGCGTCCAAAAGCGTGTCGGGCGCATCCTCGAACACCAGATCGTCAAAATTAATCGGGTTGTCTTGGGCGACGGCCATAGGTATTGCGCCGGCTTCAGCCAGAACAGGGGAAAATGCAAGAAGAAATAGGGATACGAATAATATATTAAGTAACCTCATTCGATTTTATGACAGAAGAATATTAGTTGATAGGAACTGCAAATGCGTACTCGTCCGGAGGTAAGCATTGTTCCGCATCACAGGCCATAAACTCCACCACACCACGTACCGTCGTTTGTCCTTTATTTAGTCGAACTTTTTGAGAAAAAACAACTTCATCATTAAAATAAGATACATCCATGCCGAAAACGTCCTCATATTTAGTTTTTGGTTTAGGCTCGGTCGTCTTTCCGACTAAACTAAAATCAGCGGAAGGCGTAAAGGTAAAAGAAGTTTTGATCGGCCCGCCATCAGCGACATTCAGGGAATAAATATGCCATCCTGGATCAATCTTCGCCCTCATATAGATAACCGCCTCTTTGTCATTGACTTTCTGAGCCGCAAACTGCCATTTAACAGGCTGAAATATCTGTGCGAATGCACCCGAGACGCCGATCACGACTAATATTACTAATAAAGAGAGTTTTTTCATTTTTGTATTGTTTTGATAAAAATCTTTTTGCTATTATTTTTGATTCTACTTTACAGTAGACAACTATACAGTGCTTAGACCCTTTTTCGGATCAATAGTTTAATCTTAGAAACCAACCATCCGGGATCGCGCTAAAAATTCTTTTTTGCGGCTGCCATAAACGGACTGGCAAACACAAAACTGTTCAATTCTTTCACGTCGGAGCGGGTAATTTCCTTGTTGGAACCTTCCCACCATTTTTGTCCCTTGTACAAAAATAGGATTTTATCTCCAATTCCCATAACCGAGTTCATGTCGTGGGTCACCACAATGGTCGTACATTGGTACTCTTCGGTGATATCTTGGATCAATTCATCGATCACAATCGCCGTTTCCGGATCCAATCCTGAGTTCGGTTCGTCGCAAAATAGGTATTTGGGGCTCATACTGATGGCTCGAGCGATTCCCACCCGTTTTTTCATGCCGCCGGATAGCTCCGCCGGAAATAGTTTGTTACTTCCCGGTAAATTGACACGTTCCAGACAAAAATTGACCCGTTCGAGTTTTTCCTGCCTACTCATCTGCGTAAACATTTCCAGTGGAAACATCACATTTTGTTCTACTGTCATGGAATCGAAGAGGGCAGAATTCTGGAAAAGCATGCCGATATCTTTTCGGATGGGTACGCGCTCCTCAAAATCCATTTGAGTGAAATCTTCCCCATCAAAAATGACTGTGCCTTCATCCGGAACATGTAGCCCAACCATGCATTTTAGTAAGGTACTTTTACCCGAGCCGGACCCCCCGATAATGAGGCTAATTTTTCCCGGCTCAAAATAGGCGCTGATTCCGTCCAATACGTGATTGTCCCCAAAAGATTTATGAATGTTTTCTATTGTAATCATGGTCTGCGTTAAAAGCCTCGAATTTAAAGCATCAGTGCGGTAATAATATAATCCGAAGCCAGTATGGTGATGCAACCGACGACTACCGCATGGGTGCTGGCTTGGCCCACTTCAAGCGCTCCGCCGCGAACATAGAAGCCTTTATATGCGGGAATGGAGGTGATGATAAATCCGAAAACCACCGCTTTGACCAAGGCCACGGATACGGTAAATCCATTAAAATTATCGGTAATGCCATTGATATAGTCCGTAGGAGTGACCGCGCCAGAGATTGCGCCACCGACCAATCCACCAACGATGGCGCAGGCGATGGCTACGATCACCAAAGCAGGAATCATCACCACTCCGGCCAGAATCTTCGGTAAAATCAGGTAGCCCGGGGCATTGATGCCCATGATCTCCAATGCGTCAATCTGCTCAGTCACCCGCATGGAGCCAATCTGCGAAGAAATAGACGAACCGACTTTCCCCATCAGGACCAATGCCGAGATGGTTGGACCTAATTCCAATATGTTCGAGTCTCGGTTGATTTGCCCAATAACCGAGGTCGGGATCAGGTCAGAGACTAATTGAAACGCGATCTGCATGGTCATCACCGCACCGATAAAAGAGGAGATGATTACGATCAGCCCCAGCGAGCCAATGCCGATTTCATTCATTTCATGCATGATTTCTCTCCAGTAAATGCGCCATTTTTCGGGTCTTTTAAACACCGATTTGAGCAGCAGGAGGTATTTTCCAAAATGGGCCAAAAACATAGGGTTCGTTTAATGTTTCTTCGCAAATATACAATTTCGTTTAGAATGCACACTGAACTTCCTGTATATTTGAATTGTACTTTATACTAAACAAGATGGGAAGGATTAAGTTGGGTTGGAAAATAAGAGATTAAGATGAAAGAAAAGAACACGCAGATTGCATTGATAACCGGCGCTACGCGCGGCATAGGATTGGCAGTGACGAGTATGTTGGCCGCACAAGGCTATCGTTTATTATTGGTGTCCAGAACAGAAGCTGCCCTGGAAAAGCTAAAGCACAGGCTGGAAAAGGAGCATGCCGGTCTGGAGGTGTCCGTGATGGCGGCTGACTTATCTACCCTGCCGGGGATTCAAAGCACAGTGGAATGGGCCGAAGGATTCCGTCCGGATGTTTTGGTGCTTTGTGCAGGTGTTTTTCGTCCAGTTTCCTTATTAGACGAACCGGTTGAGGACTTTCTCCCCCAATTTTACCTCAATTATTATGCAGCACATGTGCTTAGTATTTGTGCCGGACGCCAAATGGCCTTACGAAAAAGAGGACATCTTTTTATTTTGAGTTCGACAGCGAGCCGTGATCCCGTTCCCGCTGGCACCTATACTGTAACAAAGTTTTCACTTCGGGGTCTAATAACTGTATTGCGAGAAGAGCTGAGGGTCAATGGAGTGAAGGTTACCGAGGTGATTCCCGGATCTACCCTGACCTCATCCTGGGAAGGTACGGAGTTGCCGGCGGACCATTTTGTGCAGCCGGAAGAAATTGCGAGCGCAATTTTACTATGTCTGCAAATGAGTACAGGAACCAATGTGGAAGAATTGATCATCAAGCCTCAAAAAGGAAACGTAGTAACCAAAACATAAAAAAATAGGTCTATGAAGAAGAAATTATATCGAGATGTGCAGCAAGGGGCGCTCTCTGGCGTGTGTGCCGGCTTGGGAACTTATTTTGAAATCGACAAAACGTGGATCCGTCTGGCTTTTGTCATGAGTGTTATTTTCGCGTCTTGGTTAGGGCTCGGAATGCTCGGGCCGATCGCGTATATTATATTGTGGATCGTCGTGCCCGCCAAGCCAAAGGCCATGCCCAGCACTTGGTATGGGGATTCGGCTCAATCCCCTTATGACGTGGACTACCGGGTGGATTCGGAAAATTTGGGTCAAAGGGGCGCAAATGTTGCAGGAGATTTTGATCGCCGGAAAGGACATCCCGATTACCAAGATGATATGGTTTTCTCAGGGGAAGTCGATGCGTGGACTTCCTGGGACAATAAAAAAGAGGATAAACAAAAGGACTCGGGGAGAGATCGTACGATCGCAGGCTTGATGCTGGTTTTGGTGGGTTTATTTTTCTTGCTAAACCAGTTGGATATTTTATCCATGCGCGAAATCTTTAAGTATTGGCCCGTATTATTGATCATTACAGGGGGGGTGGTGCTTTTAGGTTCGTTTACGACAAAGAATGAGGAGAAAGGATTTGCTGTTGGAGCGTCCAATAAGTCGGCACAGGAAGCATCTGAACCTGTGTTCACAGATCCACCCAATTCTGGCCCGATCGAGCCATCTGAATCTGGGCCGATCGGACCTCAGGATTCTCAGGGGGAGGACCGTGGGCCAGCGCATGAAGAGGAGGATTCTGAAGGTGAGGATTCGAATAAACCGGAACAATTATAATGAATCATATGAATAAGGAAAGAATTGTATGGGGTGTAATCCTGTTGGCTGCAGGCTTGGTTTTGCTTTTGCAAAACATGGGCATCATTAATTTTTATTGGAGCTCAGTATTTAGGCTGTGGCCCGTGATCTTGATCGCGGTCGGATTGAATATGCTCATGCCGAAAAACGGAGCCGGAAGTGTCGTGACCTTGGTGGTAAGTGTCGCCGCCGTCGCGTTATTAGCATATGCCGGCACACAAAGAGGCGGATTTAAATGGTGGGATTCCAATTTCCAGTGGGAACGAAGCTCGCGTGAAGGTGTACGAACAGAGCGGCAACGCGGAAGGGTCAGCGCGATTAAAAATCGCATTACCCATGAAGTAGACCGGCCACTAAACACGGCTTCACTAAATATAAAAGGCGGGGCAGTAGAGTATGAGATTGATGAGCCCACTCGGGACTACCTCTTTTGGGCTGAAAGTGAAAGCGTCTTTGGCCCTCATGTATTGGAGTACAGCGAGATCGATAGCGTGTCTGCATCCCTGGTTTATCGCATGAGCGAGGGCAGGATAAATAGTTGGAATTTCGAGGGAGACGAGAATGAGGCTAAGATCCGTTTACATCCGGATCCAATTTGGTCCATCGCCTTGGAGATGGGTGCGGGCGAAGCCGATTTCGATTTACGGAAATACCAGGTCTCCCGTCTCGAATTAGAATGTGGAGCAGCGTCAGTGAAAGCGAAGATGGGCGCGCCAGTCGGACATTCGGAAATCAGGGTGCAAAGCGGAGCGGCTTCCATAGAGATCGAAGTGCCTCGGTCGGCCGCTTGTCAGATCATGGTGACTTCAGCCCTGTCGTCCCGAAATTTTCAGGGCTTTCATAAGCAGTCAGACGGTACGTTTGTGACGCCCGGCTTTGAGGACTCGGGTGATCGATATACCATTCGCCTGGAAGGCGGCATCAGCTCCTTTACGGTGAGTCGAAAATAAGTCATGATGGCCACGGACAAAGAAACCCCAGAAAGCGGATTTTATGTGGTGATCGATGGTCGGCCGAGCGGTCCTTACCGATTGGAAGAGCTAAAATCTATGAAGCTTAGGCCTACAGACTTTGTGAAGGCAGCAGGCATGCCCGAGTTTAAAGAGCTGCGGGAGATTTCGAGTTTGAGCGCTATATTGGGCGTCCGCCATCAGCCTACCCAGCCACAATATTATGCAACGATGGATGTTCGTATGCTCGCATGGGGCATCGATCTATTTATCGCTACCTTTATTTATGGGATCATCGCGACGGTGTATTTAATGGGATCCAGCCCGGATGATCCGCAGCGAATACCAACCTTACTTTTGGGCGCATCGTCTATTCCGGTGATTAAGTTTTTACTGGGCAGTGTGATGGAAGCTACGGCGCAGCAGGCCTCTCCCGGAAAACTCCTGATCGGTATTCGGGTGACCGATACGCAGGGAAAACCCATAGGCTTTGGGCAGGCATTGATCCGAAATCTGAGCAAACTGATCGGTGTGCTGACGCTGGGACTTGGTTTTTTAGCTGGTTTTTTCGACAAAAGACAGCAATGCCTTCACGATAAAGTAGCGGGGACCCTGGTGATCAAGGCCCGCCTTATTTAAGTCTTACTCGACCTACAAATCTTACTCGACGACCGTAACCTTAATGGTATTGGTTTTCCCTTTTTTATGCAATGGAGTAGACGCCGTGTTGATTACGATTTGGCCCACCTCCACCATATTTTTGTCTTTGAGCAGGTTGTTTATATCACTGATGCTGCCATCTGTGCTTTCGTACTTATCGTAGAAATACGCCTTCACACCCCAAAGCAGGCTGAGGGTATTCAACAAGTTTTTATTGCCCGTGAAGATGAAAATATCAGCATCCGGCCGATAACTGGAAATCTCAAAACCGGTATATCCAGATGAAGTCATGGCCACGATGGCAGCAGCACCGGTTTTTTCGGCCAGGTAAACCGAGGAGCCGCAAATGGAGTCCGGAATCATGGATTCGGGATCGCGGAATGGTTTTTTGGAAATGTAGTATGGATAGGAAGTTTCTTCTACGTGCATGATGATTTTGCACATGGTTTCGATCACGATCTCTGGAAACTCACCCACCGAGGTCTCGCCACTTAACATCACCGCATCTGCTCCATCCAATACGGAATTCGCCACGTCGTTTACTTCCGCACGGGTTGGGCGTGGAGCCGTAATCATGCTTTCCAGCATTTGAGTAGCAATGATGACTGGTTTGGCAGCATCTCGACATTTTTTGACGATCATTTTTTGCAGGATCGGCACATCCTCCATCGGCATTTCTACGCCCAGGTCTCCTCGTGCGACCATCACAGCGTCCGTCACCGCAATGATGTCGTCAATGTTGTCGATGGCTTCGGGTTTTTCAATCTTGGCGATCACCCGGGCAGTTTTGCCTCTTGATTGTATGATCTCCTTTAACTGGATAATGTCTTCCGCTTTTCGAACAAAAGACATCGCCACCCACTCCACATTTTGGTCCAATGCAAAATATAAATTGTCCAAATCTTCATCGGTGAGACTGGGCAAGGAAACTTTTGTGTTCGGTAAATTAACACCTTTCCGGGAGGTCAGGATGCCACCGTGCACCACTTCGCAGCGCACCCGGTCCACGCCATTGGTCTCCAAAACCTGGAGTTGGATCTTTCCGTCATCCAACAGAATAATCTCTCCTACCTGTACATCTTGTGCGAAATGCTGGTAACTCAGGTAAACCAATTCCTCATTCCCGACCACTTCTTCACTGGTGATGATCGATATCTCGGCTTGGTTGAGCAGTATTGCGCCGCCCTCCTTCATGCGACCTACACGAATTTTTGGGCCCTGAAGGTCAGCTATAATACCTATGTTGATGTGCTCATGCTCCTGATTAATAGTCCGGATTGTCTGAATCATCTTTAGGTGATCATCCTGTGAACCGTGTGAGAAATTCAAGCGACACACATCGACACCACTGGCGATCATTTGGGACAATGTATTTTTATCAGCTGACGCAGGGCCGAGTGTGGCCACGATTTTAGTTCTTTTGTGAACTTTTTCCATAGAGGGATTAATTTTTGGCTAATATAGTGTATTTTGTACACTTAAAAAATGAGATTTTCTCTTGATTTTAATTTATCCGGACGGATTTCGCTGGCCACGACCACTTCTGTGATCTGATTGATCGATTGGAGTAGCAGCTGAAGGTCTTCATCATCAATAAAATTTTTAATGATTAAAAAATAATCCGACGTTTTCATTTCCGGGATCAATACGCCTTCCCCTTCTCCTCGATTGGCCAATAAATAAAATTCGGTTTCCAATTCCTCCTCGATGTGTTGATAAAAACTAAACGGAAAGGTTTTTTGGAGTTGGGGAATAAAAACGCGATAATCCTCGCCTTTCTCCAGATTTAGGCCGCTGTACTTGTTGATAAAATGGCAGATTCGATAATCCTTTAGTGGGCACGAGATCGCTATGAGGATAAAATTATAATCAAAATCAGTTTTTAACAGAACTTTATTCAATGAATCTAGTTTTAATTTCGAGAATTAATTTGTAATTTCAGCACAAATTTACATATTTTAGCTGGAAGAAGATAATTAGGCAATTCACAATTGTTACAGTAAGTTTTGATAATTGGGTAAATTTAATTTTCTTTGCACAGATTTATTAAACAATTAAACTTTATAATCATGTCTGATATCGCTTCAAGAGTAAAAGCAATTATCGTTGAGAAGTTAGGTGTAGATGAAAACGAGGTTACGCCAGAGGCTTCATTTACAAACGACTTAGGAGCAGATTCACTCGACACAGTTGAGTTGATCATGGAATTCGAAAAAGAATTCAACGTAGAAATTCCTGATGACCAAGCTGAAAACATCGGCACGGTAGGTCAGGCAGTATCTTATTTGGAAAGCAAAGTTAACTAATTTTAATTAGCCAGTCTTAGCATTATACATGGAGCTTAAAAGAGTAGTAGTTACTGGATTGGGAGCACTTACTCCTATTGGCAACACCCTGAACACTTATTGGGATGGTTTGTTAAATGGAGTCAGTGGTGCCGCTCCGATCACGAGGTTTGATGCATCTAAATTCAAAACCCAATTCGCTTGCGAGTTGAAAGGGTTTAATGCAGAGGACTTCATGGAGCGTAAAGAGATCCGTAAAGCCGACCCTTTTGTGCATTATGCGCTTGCGTCTACGGATGAGGCGGTGAAAGATGCGGGATTGGAATTTGAAAAATTAGATACCAATCGCATTGGTGTGATTTGGGGATCAGGAATTGGAGGTTTGAAGACCTTTTTGGATGAAGTACAGGGTTTTTCTGCCGGAGACGGCACGCCTCGATTCAATCCTTTCTTCATTCCGAAAATGATTTTGGACATCGCACCAGGTCACATTTCCATGAAATATGGGCTGCGTGGGCCGAACTTTTCTACAGTATCGGCCTGCGCTTCTTCCACCAATGCACTGATTGACTCTTTGCTCTACTTGCGCACAGGATATGCGGACGTGATTATAACCGGAGGATCTGAAGCCATCATTAATGAGGCCGGGATCGGTGGTTTTAATGCCATGCATGCGCTGTCTACACGTAATGATGACCCTGCTACAGCATCCAGACCTTTTGATAAAGACCGGGATGGATTCGTAGCCGGCGAAGGCTCAGCGACCATTGTTTTAGAAACATTGGAACATGCATTGGCCCGTGGCGCAAAAATTTACGCAGAATTGGTTGGTGGAGGCATGAGCGCCGACGCTAATCACATTACAGCACCCCATCCTGAAGGACTGGGTGCTAAGCTGGTGATGGGACGAGCGCTGGAGGATGCAAAAATGACCGTGGGCGAGATTGATTACATCAATGTTCACGGAACTTCCACTCCTTTGGGCGATATCAGTGAGTCTAAAGCCATTCTTGATCTGTATGGGGAAGACGCCTACCGTCTGAACATCAGTTCGACCAAATCCATGACCGGACACCTTTTAGGTGCAGCCGGCGCAGTAGAATCCATTGCTGCTATTTTAGCTGTGAAGCACGATGTGGTGCCTCCCACCATCAATCACTTTACGGACGACCCAGAATTGGACCCCAAACTGAATTTTACTTTTAATACGGCGCAGCACCGTACGGTCAATGCGGCGATGAGTAACACCTTCGGTTTTGGCGGGCATAATGCTTCGGTGATTTTCAAAAAGTATCAGGAGTAAGTCTGTCCTTTTGGCCCGAGGCGATTCAGTAAGCGGTATCACATGCCTATTTCTAGTACTTATAAACTTTATTTTTCGCCGGATCGGCAATTTGTCCGATCCTTGAGGAATGTTTTGGGTTTTGTGCCTGGAAACTTATACCTCTATCACCTGGCTTTTCGCCATAAATCCGTGGCTGTGCCTGTGCGCAGCGGTGCTAAAAACAGCAATGAACGGCTGGAGTTTTTGGGTGACGCCATATTGGGTTCCATTGTCGCGGAATTATTGTTTAAAAAATACCCCTACAAGGGGGAGGGTTTTCTGACCGAAATGCGTTCTAAAATCGTTAGTCGGGTGCATTTGAATCAATTGTCCAGAAAATTAGGTTTGGATGAAATGATCAAGTACGATGCCCGAATGGTCCATTTCCCCAATAAGCAAGGCTCCTTGCTGGGAGACGCTTTTGAAGCGTTAATCGGTGCGGTGTTTTTGGATAAAGGATATGCCTTTACGCGAAATTTTGTGATTAATCGCATCATTAAGCCCCATGTGGACATTCATGTGCTGGAGCAGACAGAAACCAATTTTAAAAGTCGCTTGATCGAATGGTGTCAGCAAAGTGGAAAGGAAGTCACATTTGTACAGACCGAGAACGATGAGGGTGATCACAGCAAGATGTTTACTGTGGATGCATTGATCAATGGAGAAGTGTATGGCACGGGGAAGGATTACAGTAAAAAGAGCGCCGAGAAAATCGCAGCAGAAAAGGCTTGTGAAAACTTAAGTGTCGTTTGATCGAAGACTCCTGTTGGTCAATTCCCTAAAAAGCCTTAACTTCGGGGAATGAAACCCACTTTAGCAAAAGGTACGCGAGATTTTTCTCCCCAGGATCTGGGAAAGCGCCACTATATATTTGATACGATCAAAACCGTATTCAAAAAGTACGGATACCAAGAAATACAGACCCCCACTTTCGAAAACCTAACTACCCTGACCGGAAAATACGGTGATGAAGGCGATCGGTTGATTTTTAAAATTATCAATTCAGGGGATTATCTGGCGAAAGCTCCGGAAGAACTTCTGAATCAAAAAGCCTCTTCGGCATTGATCCCACATATCGCCGATAAAGCGTTAAGGTATGACTTGACGGTTCCCTTTGCCCGCTATGTGGTGATGAATCAGCATCAACTAACCTGGCCTTTTAAGCGTTTTCAGATTCAGCCTGTTTGGCGTGCAGATCGGCCGCAGCGTGGTCGTTATCGTGAATTTTATCAATGTGATGTCGACGTGGTGGGCTCCGCGAGCCTGTTGAATGAGGCGGAATTTGTGTTGATTTATCATGAAGGGTTGACCGCTCTGGGTCTAAAGGACTTTACTATTAAAATCAATAACCGGAAAATTCTCAGCGGAATAGCCGAGTTTTTGGGTAAGCCAGAATTGATCATCGATATGACCATCGCCATGGATAAACTGGACAAAATTGGCGTGGAAGGAGTGACCAAAGAACTGCTGGAGCGTGGATTTACAGCGGAGGATGTGCAGAAGCTCTCTCCCTTGTTTTTTATGCCGGAGGGTAATGCGGCGCGCCTGGATTCTTTGAAAGAATTACTGGCTGGATCTGAGATCGGCCTTCAGGGGATTGAGGAAATAAAAACGGTGTTTCGCTACTTGAATGAGCTGGTAGGCAGTAGGGAATTGGAAGAGCAATTTGTTGCGGTAGACCTGACCTTAGCGCGGGGCTTAAATTATTATACCGGTTGCATTTTTGAGGTGAAGAGTAACGAGGCGGTGATGGGAAGCATTGGCGGCGGAGGCCGATACGATGACCTCACCGGAATGTTTGGCTTGAAGAATTTGACCGGTGTGGGAATTTCCTTTGGGGCAGACCGGATCTATGATGTGATGCAGGAGCTGGGCTTGTTCCCAGAGGACACGGTGCAAAGCACTCAGGTGCTGATCAGTAACTTTAGCCCAGAGGCGGAGGCGTATACTTTGCCGATTTTACAACAGCTTCGGCAGAATGGTTTGTCCTGCGAATTGTACCCGGACCACGCCAAACTCAAAAAACAATTGGCTTATGCCGATGCGAAAAAGATCCCTTATGTAATTTTGATTGGTGAGGATGAGATGCGGGATGGACATTTGTCGATAAAAGACATGGAGACCGGGGAGCAACGTAGCATGGAGGAGGCGGTGATCGTTTCCTTCCTCACCAAAGAGGCATAAATAGACTATTCACATTCCCTTAATTAAAAAGATTGTAAATGAAGACCATTGATCAAGGCCGTTTTTCAGGAAAGAAGGTGTTACTCCGGGTAGATTTTAATGTTCCCCTGGACGCTAATTACCACATCACAGACGATAATCGGATTCAGGGTGCGCTGCCCACCATTCGCAAGCTGCTAAGTGATGGTGCTGCGGTTATTTTGATGTCACATATGGGGCGACCAAAGGGAGTGGCTAATCCCAAGCTTTCCTTGCAGCACATTGTGCCTCATTTATCACATGTTTTGGATTTGGAGGTGAGTTTTGCAGAAGACTGCATTGGTCCAAAGGCAGCTGAAAAAGCGTCGGATTTAAAGTCGGGGGAAGTCTTGTTATTGGAAAATCTTCGTTTTCATCAGGAAGAGGAAGCTGGAGATCGAAACTTTGCGGAGAAATTGTCCCGATTAGGGGATGTGTATGTGAATGATGCCTTCGGTGCTGCGCATCGGGCGCATGCCTCGACTTCAGTTATCGCGGAGTTCTTCCCGGACGCGCGCTATTGCGGCTACCTGATGCAGGCTGAATTGGAAAACGCGGATCAAGTATTGACCCATGCAAAAAAACCTTTTACGGCCATTATGGGAGGGGCGAAGGTGTCCGATAAGTTGGAATTGATCGATGCCTTGCTCGATAAAGTAGATAATTTGATCATTGGCGGTGGCATGGCCTATACGTTTATCAAAGCCCAGGGAGGCGAAATTGGGAATTCGCTGGTCGAATTAGACAAACTGGATCTGGCGCGCTCATTATTG